>JAFGEC010000237.1 GCA_016931775.1 Candidatus Zhuqueibacterota bacterium
CCTGAAATTACAGGTTTGATCGTTGCGATGGTCGGTATCACCGTCATCCGTCTGGCTTTAATGAATTTTTTGGGTCTCGATAGTTCAGATCAGACGGTGCATTCTACGGAATTGTTAGTGGCCTTTGTTACGCTTGGCCTGATGGTTGGTCTAAATGTCTGGAGCAAAGGAAAACTCAAACTGTTTTGCGTTCTTATCGGGATGGTTGTCGGTTATTTACTCGCATATGCTACGGGAATGATAAGCAGCGATCAAATGGAGTATGTTCAAAAAGCCTATCTACTCTGGTTCCCATTCAAGGAACACCCCGGCTGGTCTTTTAAGTTGAGGCTTTTACTTCCTTTTCTTATTGCGATGCTCTGTTCGACGCTTAAAAGTGTGGGTGATCTGACGACCTGCCAAAAGATCAATGACGCCGAATGGAAGCGTACCGACATGGACAATATCAGCAAAGGTATTCTGGCCGATTCAGCAGGATGTATTTCTGCAGGGATATTGGGTGGTATGGGACAATCGACCTCGTCAACCAATATAGGTCTTTCCATCGCGACCGGTGTGACAAGCAGAATTGTCGCTTACGCCATGGGCTTCATGCTTATTGTTCTAGGTTTTTTTCCAAAAGTGTCCTCAATATTTGCCATCATGCCAAAGCCTGTTTTAGGCGCCACAATTATTTTTGCCGTCAGCTACATGATCGTAGCCGGTTTTCAGATCATCATGTCGAGGATGATCGATGCCAGGAAAACATTTATTATCGGTATATCCCTTATCTTTGGACTTGCCGTCGATCTTTTGCCTGATGCTTTTGCGGGTGTCCCGTCGTGGATTTTTCCCATTTTCAGCTCGTCGCTCTCCACTGCAACGATTACGGCCGTTTTTTTAAATCTTTTATTCAAAATCGGTATTTCAAAAAAGGTCAAAATGGAATTCGAAGCCGCAATGGGTAGGATAGAAAATGTGACCAATTTTATTGATAAAAACTGCAGTATCTGGGGTGCAAGAAATGAGGTGGTTGCCAAGAGCAAAAATGCGGTGATTGAGTTTCTGGAAGCCGTTATCGAATACAAGATCACGGATAAGCCGATTCAAATGCAGGTCAGCTTTGATGAATTTAACCTGGATATCGTTTTGAATTATCATGGAGAACTGCTCGATCTGCCGCATCAGCATCCTGATACTGTAAATATTTTAGGTGATAAAAAGCAACAACTGCGGCTTTCCGGATTTTTACTCCGGCATTATTGTGATAAAATAACCGGCAGCATAAAAGATGGAACGTCCAGCATCCATTTGCATTTTGAACATTAAAGTGATGTGTCTTTGAACTTGAATAAATAATGAACCGGTATGAGAAAACAGGGATAATAGAATGAAAATGCTAAAGTTGATCATGTTATTGATGTTCGTTTTTCAAATTTCTTCCGCTCAAGAAAAACTGGTCTTTCAGTGTCAATGGCTTCCCCAGGCTCAATTTGCAGGCTATCTTGTCGCGTACGAAAAGGGATTCTATCAGCAAGAAGGCCTGAACGTCGAAATCAGTTTCAGCGGACCGGAGATCAGTCCTTTTGACAACCTGATCCAAAACGACGTCACATTTTGTACCGGCTGGGTCGCAGAGGGTATCGCCAGGCGGGCTCGAGGTGCTCCGGTGGTAAATATCGCACAATTCGTACAGCGTTCGGGATTAATGTTTGTTACGAAAAAATCAAGTCACATCGAAAAACCTCAAGATATGAATGGTAAAACGATCGGTACCTGGAAAGGAGATTTCCTGATTCAGCCGACGATTTTTTTTAAAAGGTATAATATCAAGGCCAATGTATACACTCAGGCGTACAGTATCGATCCCTTCCTGCGCGGTGCGTTTGATGTCTCATCCGCCATGTATTATAACGAATACCATCGATTGTATGAAGCCGGTCTGGATACAGCAGATATTGTCACTTTTTCGTTTGCAGACTATGATTTAAATTATCCCGAAGATGGAATTTACTGTCTTGAAAAAACCTGGCAAATGTCAAAAACCGGCTGTCAAAAATTTATTGCTGCCTCAATGAAAGGCTGGCAATGGGCATTTTTAAACAAAAAGGAAGCTGTGGATATCGTTATGCAATATTGTTTAAAATACAATGTCGCCACCAGCAGAAATCATCAAAATTGGATGATCAGCGCGATGGAATCTTTGATGCAGGTTGATGAAAACAAACGTGTCAATATCCGGCTCAAGCCATACGATTTTAATCTCGTTCAGGACGGACTGGAAGAATTAAATCTGATAAAAACAAGAATAAAGTTAAACGGTTTTTTTCCCTCTGGAGTAGATGAATAATGTCAATTCGTACACGTATGATCTTTTGGGTTCTCGGTGGTACCTTGATTGTTTTTAGCGGTATTTTAGCGATCAGTTATTTTGCGGGTAAAATAGTTGTTATGCAGGTGAACAGGCGCTATATCACGAACCTCGTGCATGCGCATTCAGCCCGGTTTGAGGCTGATTTCCGCCAAATTTCCCAGCTGCCGAACGACCTGGCTCGAACCTTTGAAATTTTCCCAAATATGTCTGAACACGAGTTGAAAACCCTTCTGCATAAGGCCGTATTAACGAATGATCTCGTTTACGGTTCAGCTATTGCTTTTGAACCGTATTCATTCAAAAAGGAAGAATATTACTATTCTCCTTATTATTACCGGGATAGTGACGGTCTCCGTTACATACAATTGGGTGATGTTAATTATCGATATTTCCATTGGGACTGGTACACAATCCCCAAATTATTAAAAAAGCCGATCTGGACTGAACCCTATTATGACGAAGGTGGCGGCGGTACGATCATGACAACTTTTTCGGTACCGTTTTTTAATCCCGATTCATCAGTACGGGGCATTGTTACCGCAGATATTGATCTGGAAAAGCTCCGTAAAACAGCTTCCGAGGTTAAAGTGGGCGAAACCGGCTATGCAATTGTCGTGAGTCAAAATGGAACCATGATTGTCCACCCCGACAGTACGTTTGTCATGCGGGAATCCGTTTTTAGTATTGCTGAAGAAAAAAATGATATGCAATTACGCCTTCTCGGTCAGAAAGCGATTTCCGGTAATTCGGGCATTGAAATTATTCAGGATTATTGGCGAAACGGCACCTATTGGTTTGCTTATACCCCGATCAAATCGACCGGCTGGTCGTTTGCGGTTATGCTGCCTGAAAAGGAGGTCATGGCGTGTGTTATTGATCTGAATAAAAAATTGGTTGTTTTGATGATATTCGGCTTTTTCGGATTGCTTCTGGTGGTGATTTTTGTTTCCTATTCCCTGACCAAACCGCTTAAAAAATTAACCGATGGTGCAAAGCAGCTTGCCGGCGGCAGTCTGGATACAAAAATTACCGGCATTAAAC
>JAFGEC010000238.1 GCA_016931775.1 Candidatus Zhuqueibacterota bacterium
ATAAATTCAAAGGAAATTATATGTCGCAAGAAATTATTGATAAATATCTTAAAAATCCCAAAATTTTAAAAATGAAAGGTGTTGTTCATAACTACGCCTGGGGGGGGCACGAGTTTATTCCCAATTTACTGGGAACAGCGAACAAGGACAAAAAACCATATGCGGAGTTATGGATCGGCGCCCATCCTAAAGGATCATCCACTGTCGAATTACAAAATACACCCATACCTATGGACCGCTTACTGACAAAGGCCGGTGAAGCAATACTCGGTAAACAGGTCGTTAAAAAGTTTTCAGGTAAATTACCCTATCTTTTGAAAATCCTCGATGCCAATCAAATGCTGTCCATCCAAGTGCATCCTTCAAAGCTGGAGGCTGAACAAGGTTTTCTAGAGGAAAACCTTTCAAACATTCCCCTCTCTGCACCGGAACGTAACTATAAAGATGACAACCATAAACCCGAAGTCCACATTGCTTTAACCGACTTTTGGATGTTGTACGGATTTAAATCACCCCGTGAAATAAAACAACTACTGGAAAATACACGGGAATTTCACGGACTCGAGGTCATTTTTGGAACTGAAGATTTACCTGCCCTTTACAAAACCATCATGGAGATGCCTCAGGATCAGGTGGATTCGATTTTATATCCGATTTATGAACAATATAAAACGGATTACTATGAAGGAAAATTGAATAAAAACTCGCCCCACTTTTGGGCCATCAAAGCAGCACTACAATTTCCATTAGCAGGTGGACATTTTGACCGGGGGATCTTTTCGATATTCCTTATGAATTTGGTCCACATTAAACCAGGTCAGGGAACATTTCAGCCTGCGGGTGTACCCCATGCCTACCTGGAAGGCGTAACCATCGAGTTGATGGCCAATTCAGACAATGTTCTGCGGGGTGGCCTAACCAAAAAGCATATCGACGTTAGAGAATTACTGGCCACGATTTCCTTTCAAACCGGTAAACCCGAAATTCTCAAGGGTACCAAAATATCGGATACAGAAAAAATTTTCAAAGTTCCCGTCAAAGATTTTCAACTCAGCCAAATTTCTATCTCCCCAAAAGTTCGACACCACAGTGCGGCCGCTCATGGACCGGACACAATCATTGTACTACAAGGCAAGATAACACTGCGTTCACTGGATGAAACTATGGATTTTTGCAGGGGTGATATTTTTATGATCCCCGCGAATGTGGATTATTCCATTACTGCATTGAACAGGGCAATGCTTTACAAGGCAACCACGCCGGTATGATTTTTACAAGGGATTGGGAATATCGATAAAATCAACATCGACATTAAAATGTTTTTGAATGATCTGACCTAATGCCCGAACGCCCAAAACTTCCGTTGCATAATGTCCCGCAGCTACAGCATGTATCCCGGCCTCTTTTGCCAAGTGCATGACTGGCTCCTTTAATTCTCCAGAATTAAAAACATCACAATCTTTTTCGATTGCTAGCGCCAACTCCCCGCTACCACCGCCGCTACAGAATCCCACACGTCGCACAAATTCCGGGCCGAAGGCAAAGTATAAAATATTTGGGGTAAAAATATTGCGGATTTTTTGCAACAATATCTCAAATGGCAATTCCGTTATTCTTCCATAAATTCCCACATTTAAATCGCCTATGTCTGTCAATTCCAAAGCCGAGGCGGCCAGAATATTATTACCAATCTGATGATGTTTGTCCAGCGGCAAATGATATGCCAGCAGTGTGATATCATCATCCAGCAATCGCTTCACTCTCGCCTTAAAACTCTTCTTTATGACACGACTTTCAGCATCCCATAAAATACCGTGATGAACAATAATCATATCCGTCCCGCTTTGACACGCATTATCGAACAATTCCAGAGAAGCCGAAACCGCCGTTATAATTTTCTCTACTTTATCCTTCCCCTCTACTTGCAAACCTTGAGGGCAATAGTCTTTATATAATGTAACGTCTAGATACGAATCAACAAATTTGATAATATCATCTCGATTTGCCATTTATTTTCACCTGGATACCATTTCTAATAAACGAGTTGCACCGGCCGACCTTCGCGTGAAGATCGGTATATAGCTAAAATCAGTTCAAGCGAGCGACGGGCTTCAAGACCGTTCACAATAGGCGTCCGTTTTTCGTTTATTGCGTCGATAAAGTCCTCAAACTCACGTACAAATGGTGTAACATCAATGGACATGGGATTTGCAGCACCGGCAGCTGTAACCTCGCCCACTCTGACTGCTTCTTCACCGCGAATATGTTTAAACGCCATTTTTTCTCCCTCTATGCACACCGTTCCCTCCGTACCGTGGATTTCCAAACGAGCAGGCAATCCGGGGAAAACAGCTGTGGTTGCCTGTACCACGCCATAGGCTCCGCTGGTAAACTCCAACATGGCCATACCTATATCTTCTACCTCTATCTTATGATATACATTTTTGGTCTTGGCATATACGCATCGTACAGGACCCATAACAGACAGCAAAAGATCGATAAAATGAATCCCCTGGTTGATAAAAGGGCCGCCGCCATCCAGTGCCCATGTTCCCCGCCAGGCACCACTGTCATAATAATCTTGCGATCGGTACCACTTTATATATGCATCACCTTGAATAAGCTCACCCAACTTTTTTTGGTCAAGTAGCCTGTACAAATCCTGAACGGCATCCATAAAACGGTACTGACTCATGACACCCAAGGTTACACCGGCTTGCCGGCATGCTTGAATGAGCAAATCCGCTTTTTCAAGCGTTACATCGATCGGTTTTTCAACAATAACATGTTTTCCCGCTTTTGCCGCCGCAACACCAATATCGGCATGCAATCCGGACGGCAAAGTGATATCCACAGCATCAATCGAAGAATCAGCAAGAATATCATTGAAATCCACCGTAAATGACAAATTATACTTTTCAGCAAATTGACGGGCTTTTACCTCATCACGTCTGCATATTGTCACGATTTTTACACCTGGTATTTGTTGTAGAGCCTTTACGTGATGGGCTGCTACAGCACCGGCACCTATAATTGCAAAACGCGGTTTTCCGGAAACCATCTTTCTCCTTAACTTTTATCTCTATACAATATAAAACTGCTATATATTTAAGATTATTTTGCCAGAATGGACATCAGTCATTTTTCCCAATATAAAGTCTTTCGGATAAAAAACAAGAAAAATATACTGCCCATGCAGCTCGGTGCGATAGCCTCTTTTATGGATTTACCCCTTAAAAGTGTTTGGTTCCTACTCATTTTCCGGTTAAAACAATCCGACCTGACTATAAAAATCAAAAACAGAAATCCATATGAGATTGTTCAATATTTACGTCTTTACTCCATTCCAAAAATGATTTGGAATATTATATAAAACTTTTAAATTACTTTATTCAATTACAGGAGTTTGAATGAGGCTTTCTGAAATTCTGTCAGAGGAGCTTATATCGATTTCACTACAGCAAACGGAAAAAATTTCAATCATCCATGAGCTTGTCGATATCCTTGACAGAGCTAAAAAACTTAAAGATCGTGACGCGGTTCTCGAGGCTGTTCTCAAAAGAGAAGACATCATGAGTACGGGTATGGGAGACGGTGTGGCCATCCCTCACGCAAAGACCAAAGGTGTGGATGATCTGGTTGCGGCCTTTGGAATAAGTAGAAAAGGTGTGGATTTTCAATCGATCGATCAACAACCGGTTAAACTGGTATTTTTAATGGTTTCCCCGCCTGAACAAACAGGCCCTCACTTAAAAGCATTGAGCCGGATATCCCGTCTGATGCATCGAAAAAGTTTCCGGGACCTTTTAACACAGGCAAAATCCAGCGCTCAAATAATCGATGCCATCACACAGGAAGAACAACAATATTTGTCTCAATAATCCGTTCTGTCAAAACAATAGTATAAACAGGAGAATTAAAATGCCATTTTGCCCATCATGCGGATATGAATATAAAAAAGATGTAATTACCTGTCCCGATTGCCATCGGACGCTTGTGGAAAAATTGCCCGAAGAGAGACCGGTCAAAGACACCCAACTGATTTCAATTTATTCCTTACCGGGAATGGTATATGCCGAAATGGTCAAAGAGGCACTTGAAAAAGCAGGTATAAGATGCATCATTAAATCCGATGTTATGACATCCGGCCTGCAGTCAAAAGGATCACAATCTGTCGGGGGTTCCTGCCAAATCTTGGTCGACAAAAAAAACAAGAAAAAAGCCCTCGATATTTTACACACAATGGTAGATCATATATAATAAAGTGAAAAAACATGAAGTATAAATCGTTAACCGGGACACGTGACGTCCTGCCCGAAGAACAACCGTATTGGCGATATATTGAAAAAAAGATCATCAAAGTTACCTCCCTCTTTGGATTTGTACGTGTAGATCCGCCTATTTTCGAAGAAACTGCTCTTTTTGCACGAGGAGTGGGTGAAGGGACGGATATTGTCGAAAAGGAAATGTATACTTTTCAGGATAAAGGGAAAAAATCAATCACATTACGGCCGGAATTTACAGCGGGTTTTATGCGCTTATACCTACAGAATGGTCTTTATGTCCGCACAAAACCGGTTAAACTATACTCAGTAGGCCCTATTTTTCGTTACGAACGCCCCCAGGCCGGCCGGTTCAGGCAGCACACACAGTTTAATGTTGAAGCACTTGGAGAACAGGACCCAAGCGTTGATGTGGAAGTTTTGTCACTTGCACATCAATTATATACCGAAATTGGATTCAAGGATATAACATTTCAACTGAATAGTACAGGTTGTCCCCAATGCCGTCCCGCATATATACAAAAATTAAGACATTATTATACGAAGCATTCCGAAATAATATGTCCTGATTGCCAACGGCGGTTAGATAAAAATACTCTCAGACTGCTTGATTGTAAGGTTGAAAATTGCCAGCCAGTAAAGGCAGGTGCACCGGTTATACGCGACCATCTATGTCTTGAATGCCAGGACCATTTCAGTGCGCTCTTACATTATCTCGATCTTTTAGATAAACCCTATTCCATCAACCATACTCTGGTTCGTGGATTGGATTATTACACAAAAACCGTTTTCGAAGTATGGGCCCAGGGTATCGGATCACAAAGTGCCATGTGTGGTGGCGGCAGATACGATGGATTGATCGAACAATTAGGAGGACCGCCGACTCCTGGGATTGGTTTCGGTTCGGGTATCGAACGAATTATTATAAGCATGCAGGAGCAGGATATTTCACCTGAGCAGGACGCACCGCCAAGAGCGTTTTTGATTCACGCGGGAAAAGAAGCAAAAAATAAAGCCATACAAACGGCATTTGAATTGCGTCAAAATGGATTTCCCGCATTGTTCTCTTTTACCGATAGAAGTATCAAAGCGCAATTGCGTGAAGCCAATAAATTCGGAGCACATTTTGCTGTCATTATTGGTGATCAGGAACTTGAACAAAACGCAGCGGCAGTTAAAAACCTGAAGGACGGAACACAGTCATTAATAGCTTTTTCCGACCTTTTACAATTTTTTCAAAATATAGAGTGAAAAATCTGCGGAAAAAATCCCCTCTTTCCGGGAATCAAATCAAATCTTTTCGTAAACTCAAACAAAAAAAATTTCGCGACCTGGAAGGAAAATTTATTATCGAAGGAACAAGACTTTGCCGGGAAATTTTGTCTTTTCCCGAATATATAGAATGTTTTATTTTTACTCACACAAATAAACACTCCGAAGCCATCCACTCATTCCATCAACTTGTTACTGAAACTCGAATCCCTGTTTTTTATACGGATTCGCAACATTTGCAGTCACTCAGCGACACACACTCTCCTCAAGGCGTTGCTGCAGTTGTGAAAAAAAAACAAAATATGACCATCATAAATGCCAATTATCTGCTGGCACTGGATGGTATTCAGGATCCGGGCAATCTGGGTACGATCCTGCGCACTGCCGACTGGTTTTCCATCGACGGTGTCTTATTAAGTGAGAATTCGGTCGACATCTATAATCCCAAGGTCGTTCGCAGTACAATGGGAGCAATCTTTCGACTTTCTGTGCTGGAGAACGTTCCTCTTGAAAAAACATTGGAGGAAAAACGAAAACAGGGATATACGGTCATTGCTGCCGTCATCACCGGTGGAATAGATCCTTCATTATTGGACAAATCGTCAAAAAAAATATTTCTCATCGGCAACGAGTCTTCCGGTATTTCCGTTTCGGAAAAATATATAGATATTAAAACGACCATTCCAAAACCAGGAAAGGGAGAATCTCTCAATGCTGCCATCGCTGCGGCAATTTTATTATATGAATTCAACCGATATCAATGAGGATTTTATGAACGATCTGAAGATACAAGATAACAGCATCTTGCCGATTCCCTTTCTTGGTTTGCTCATTTTAATTACTTTTATTTTTGTGTTCGGTATTGGTGGATTGATCGCTTTACTGATCGATTCCAAAGCTTCATTGTTTGCAGAAGTACTGATTATAGTACCTGCAGTGATACTGGTTTTGGTACAAAACCGTCCGTTTTTACGCTCATTCAGAATAAAGACCATCCCGTTCTCGATCATCATTTATACTGTTTTCATCGCACTCGCTGTTTTTATACTCGGTGATGAACTGGATAGAATTATTGATAAATTTTTTCCCATGCCGGGGGATCTTCGTCATAGTTTAGAAAATTTATTCATTATCAACAGCTGGACCGACGCCGTCATTATTGTCTTTCCGGCGGTTATTTTTGCCGGCGTGGCAGAAGAAATGTTGTTTAGAGGTATTGTACAAAGATCATTAGAATTACAAAAGGAGCCGGCAGTGGCCATTGTCTTAACTTCAGTGGTATTTGCAATTATTCATATGAATCCCTGGGTATCTTTACAAATCACTTTTTTAGGACTGGTACTGGGTTACATGGCTTGGAAAACCGGCAGTATTTTACCTGCGATTATCCTGCATGCAATGAACAATTTATTATCGATCATATTGATAAATTTGCCTAAAGAAATCATCGATAACTATTCCGGTGAACACGTTCATTTCAAGTGGATCGTGACAGCAATCATTGTACTTTTGGTCACTTTTCCAGCCTTTATAAAATACTGTGAAAACCGAAATAAAGAATTGTCTTAAAATAAATTCCGCAAAATTCGTTTTTTGTGGCTATAATCGTAATAACAATGAGATAAATCGACACGAAGCTGAAGGATCTGAATAATATTATGAAAATAGTCATTTTTAACGAGGAACTGCGCTCCGAAATGCAAATGTATCTTGCACTCAGCAATCGCCATGATGTTGAAATTGCGCAAGATTTAAAGGATCTGATGCTTCTTTTGGAAGAGAACGCCGACTTGACCTTTTTAGAGTTGGATTCTGCCGCCGATAAACGACCGGATATTTTGCACATTGCAAAACAGGTCCTTGAAAAAAATCCAAAAATCAAGGTGGTTGGAATCTGTGATCATAAAAATTCGGTCTTGCAAAAGGAAGCTGCCGACCACGGGATTGTAAAAATACTAACCCGACCGATTAAAAATCGCGAATTACTCAAAGCAATACAAGATTAATTGAAATTTAAGGCTGGTACATTTACCAGCCTTTTTTTAATGAATATATTATAACCATGGAACATGAATCTGATTTTCTCATTCTCGGCAGCGGAATTGCCGGCCTTGTGTGTGCTTTAAATCTAGCCAAACATGGTTCAGTCGCTATTGTTACCAAAAAACAAAAAGCGGACTCGAACACAAACTACGCACAAGGCGGCATTGCAGCCGTCTTCGATCCGGATGATTCTTATGAAAAGCATATAAAAGACACGTTAGAAGCCGGTGCCGGTCTATGTAATAAGCAGGCGGTTGAGTTAATAGTAAAAGAGGGACCGGAAAGGGTTAATCAACTATCGCAACTGGGCGTAAATTTTACAAAAAAAAATAACGGTAAATATGACCTGGGACGTGAAGGTGGGCATCATGTTAATAGAATCGTCCACGTAAAAGACCACACAGGAAGAGATGTGGAACGCGCTCTTATACAAGCGATCAAAAATGAACCGAAAATTAAAATATTCGAAAATCATATTGCCATTGATCTTATAACAGAACATCATATTTTAACCCCCTCCCACTCAGGCGAAGAGAAATTAAATTGCTGGGGAGCCTACGTACTCGACGAAAAGGAAAATAAAGTCGAACGATACCTTGCGAAAGCGACCTTGATCGCTACCGGAGGATGCGGTCGTGTATATTTACATACGACCAATCCCTCTATTGCAACCGGTGACGGCGTAGCCATGTGCTATCGAGCAGGAGCTGAAATTGCCAACATGGAATTTATGCAATTTCATCCGACAACTCTTTATCATCCCCAGGCAGACTCTTTTCTGATTTCTGAGGCAGTCCGTGGTTTCGGCGGCCGGTTATTAACTAAAAATGGAGATTCCTTTACCCAAAAATATCATCCAATGGGTGATCTGGCACCCCGAGATATCGTTGCAAGAGCCATAGATAATGAATTGAAAAAGCACGGTGATTCATTTGTGTATCTGGATATCACTCATAAGAATCCCCAAGACATTAAGGACCATTTTCCGCAAATTTATAATAAATGTTCAAGTTTTAAAATAGATATCACCAAAGAACCGATACCCGTCGTACCGGCCGCTCATTATGCGTGCGGTGGTGTTGTAACAGATCTTAAAGGCCGAACATGTATTCAAGGACTTTACGCTTGTGGAGAAGTAACGTGCACAGGTGTCCACGGTGCTAATCGACTTGCATCAAACTCGTTACTTGAAGCACTGGTTTTTTCCCATAAATGCGCGGAAGAGATGATCAGCTTTATTCAGTCAAATAATTTTGCCTTCCCTCCAATACCCTATTGGGACGACAGTGCAACATTCAACAGTGAAGAGTGGATACTTATATCACACGATGAATTGGAAATAAAAAATATCATGTGGGATTATGTTGGCATCGTCCGATCAATTCTCCGTTTGGAAAGAGGGCTGAGCAGAATACGCCTCATCAAGCAGGAGATCGAAAATTTTTATCGACGTACCAAAGTCACTCAGGGATTAATAGAATTACGAAATATGGCAACTGTGGCGCAGTTAATCATTCAATCCGCATGGATGAGAAGGGAGAGCCGTGGTCTGCACTATATGACAGACTATCAAAAAACGGATGATGAAAATTATAAAATGGCCACGATCATTCAGAAAAACCAATTCCAATAGACCTGGGGTAATTTTTGAGCAAAATCACCATTTTGAAAATTAAAGGAAACTTGTTTTCATGAAGAGACGTCTAACTTAAGCGGAATGTTTTACTCAAAGTCACTTTTTTTGCTTGATTTTTATTCATGCATTTGATAAAATAAACTATATTGAAAGGAAAATAAATTGTGAGTAAAACGTATTCCATAAAATAACTAAAAATTTGCTATTCAGGAGGCTTCATTATGTATAACAAAGTAAAAATACCCATGCTTTTACTAACAATCCTTGTTTTATCTGCATCATCTGCCTTTTCTTATACAGGTAATGTTCTTTCGCTAAATGCTGGTTATTTTAATCCTAAAGACACAAAAGGCGGAATGGAATTTGGTGTAAAACTTGGCAAGGCAGTAGACGAAGCAGTTGATATCGGATTGGGGCTGGATGTTTTTCACAAATCATACTCGGAAACAAGCGTCGTCGCTAAGGAAGTGCAAAACGGACTGCCAATTGAAAAGACCACGACCTCCATTAAGTACAGCAGAACATTACTGCCACTGAGTCTCACTGTAGATGTCAAATTACCGGCTGGCAGATATTTCGGTTACTTTTTGACTGGCGGTTTGAATTATTCTTTTTTGTTTAGCAATGAACACAACTATGAGCTCGACACCAAGGAAAACCGCACCTTCAGCGGTTTGGGCTGGCAGGCAGGAGCTGGTCTGTATTATTTTGTTGGTTCGAGATCGACGGTCTTGGCCAATATTTTCTATAACGGTAGTGAAGTAAGTCGAGGTACTAATGAAAGTATTGAAGGCTTACCCGTTACGGAACGGGTCAACATGTCCGGATTCGGCATCCGCCTTGGGATAAAAATGGATATAAGATAGATTCGTGTATTACGAAAAAAGATTACAATTTGGATTCGGCGGTGGTATTACACCGGTTGTTCGAAATTTACTTATAGCGAATGTTTCAGTTTATGTTATTCAGGCTTTTACCGGTTATTTTACAAATGCGAATACAATATCACCGCTAATCCGGCTTTTTGGATTAACACCATCTCATCTTGTTCATCATTTTAGGATCTGGCAATTATTCACCTATCTTTTTCTTCACGGCAATTTATTACATATCTTTTTTAACATGTTTGCATTATGGGTATTTGGATGTGAGCTGGAAAGATATTTAGGATCAAAAAAATTTTTACGATTTTACCTTATTACAGGTGTTGGTGCCGGCTTACTTTCTGTTATGATTAGCTGGAATTCTTCTGTGCCCATCATAGGAGCATCCGGTGCAATATATGGAGTTTTAGTCGGTTTTGCGGTTTTATGGCCGAATAGAATCATCACACTACTGCTGTTTTTTATTTTGCCCATTCAAATTAAAGCAAAATATCTGGTATCGGTTCTCGTCGGCATCTCGCTTTTTTCAGGAATTCAAAGTCACCTGTTCGGTGTTTTTGATCGTGTTGCACATTTTACCCACCTCGGGGGGGCGATGATTGGTTTTCTCATGCTCCGTGGTGAGTATATTCTGGGAAAAGCGATCGCCAAAATTAATATGTACAATAATCAACGCAGCATTATAAAAAAACTGAAAAAAGAAAATGAAATAGCACAAAAAAGAAAAGAAATCGATCAAATTTTGGATCGTATCAATCAAGTGGGTTATGATGCTATTTCAGATAAAGAAAAAAAAATCCTCAAACAGGCCAGCGAATATTTTAAAGACGAATGACTCGACATAACAAAGCCGACGCACATCCAAGAGAAATAAGTATTTTTAAATTATTTCGCATAGCTTTTATTTTTTTGCTGTTTAATGCCATGCCTGCGTTTGTGCAGGATATCAGAGTTATCGATAAAAAAGACGATAAAACTTTAACAACGCTATCGACTCTGGAAATGGAAGGGTATAAATTTGTTAAGGCTAGAGATTTAGCGGATGCCCTTAACATCGACTATACACAAAATTTCGAAACCAAACAATTCATTTTTCTGTTCCAACAAATTTCCATCATCGTAACCGCAGTCAATCCAAATATTATTATTGGCAGCCACATTAAACAAATGCCACTGGAGACCCTTTTATATCACAGTAATTTTTATATTCCTATCCAATATTTTTTACACTGTGTTCAGGATTTTATTCCTTTTCAGGTGGAATTCGATACAAAACAAAATATTTTATATATATCGCGACCGGCAAATACTATCGTAAAGGTCGGAATTGAAGAAAAAGAAAACGGCCTATTATTACGAATTATCGCAACCGATCACTTTCCTCTTGATGATATTTATCTCAGTGAAACCAATGGATGGTTATACGTTGATTTTTACGGTGGATTTATTGATACGCTGTCGTCATTACACGTAAAAGGTTTGAATAAAAAAATTGCTTCAGTTATCCCCTTCCAGCTATCAAACGAATCGGCACGGATTGCCTTTAAACTGGGAACCAAAATTGAAGAAAAAACCGTTTATTCTGAGGAACAATCGCAGGAGACACTGGTATCTCTACGAACAGAAAAAAACATTTCACAGGATTTGTTGGTTGAATTGGAAAAAGAACGGGAAAAATGGAAAATAGATCTTATTATTATTGACCCTGGTCATGGTGGACGCGATCCCGGCGCCATTGGAAAAAACGGAACGTATGAAAAAAAGATAACTCTGGAAATCGCTAAAAAATTAAAAACTGAAATCGAAAAACAGTTGGATGTCAAGGTTCTTCTCACAAGAAATAACGATGTTTTTTTACCCCTAGAAAGGCGCACAAAATATGCAAACCAAAAAAACGGTAAACTCTTTCTCAGCATTCATGCAGATTCAAATCCTCACCGAGGCTTGTCGGGACACACCGTATATTTTATGGGACCGGCAAAAACTGAGGAAGCAAGAAGAGCAGCTCAACTTGAAAACTCTGTGATCCGTTTTGAGGATACACGAAACCACTATGAGGAGTTATCTGACGCATCGTTCATACTAGCTGCGAACGCTCAAAATTCTTTCAATAAAGAAAGCCAGGCATTTGCCTCTGCAGTAAACGATGAGCTGAAAAATGAAACTGGCCGCAACGGGTATGGTGTCCGGCAGGCCGGATTTTATGTTTTATATGGTGCTTCTATGCCCAATATTCTTATTGAAACAGGATTCCTGTCCAATAGCGCCAATGAGCTTGATTTAAATAATAAAACATATCAGCAAAAAATTGCACGAGCAATTTGCCAGGGAATTATCAAAATGAAATCTCAATTCGAAGCGATGTAAAACTCTCCCTGTTTTGTTTTTCTTTTCTCAAATTCCTCATTTATACCTCTAAGAACCGCCAGCTTGTTGAGGGTCCAGAAGGGAGCCAAAAGTTGCTCCTTAGGTGCTTCCGCCGTCAGGCGTTGGATAACCATACCGGGCGGCAATCTTTCCAAAAAATCACAAACATACTGAATATAATCATCCAACTCCAGCGTAGAAAAACGATCGTCCTGATATATCCTTTCCAGGGGTGTATCACGCAAAATCAACAAGGGGTGTAACTTTACCTCGTGTGTGCTATTATGGGCAATTACTTGGGCGGTTTGTAACAATTCACTGCGGGTTTCCTCAGGAAGGCCAATCATAATATGTGTACATATCCGGACTTTCACTGACAACAGATCTATTACAGCCTGGGCATAATCCTTAAAAGTATGTCCTCGATTGAGCAATTGAAGCGTTCGATCATGAATGCTCTGCAAACCCAATTCTATCCACAAATCGATTTTGCCCGAAAGCTCGTCCAAAAGGTTCAATACGGAATCCGAAATACAATCCGGCCGTGTTGCGATGGATAATCCAACAACATTTTTAAATGAAATAGCTTGATAAAAATATTCTCGCAGAACGGAAACCGGGGCAAAAGTGTTTGTAGAAGATTGAAAATACACAATAAATTGATCAATCCCCATTTTTTCTTTACCAAATTTTAATCCGTGCTGAATCTGGGTATTTATATCCAAATTTTGGAGCGATTGCAGTTTGGAAAAACTGTCGTTTCGGCAAAATATACATCCCCCTTCCGCCTTATGAGGGCATGAAAAACCGGCGTCAATGGATATTTTCCACACCTTTTGGCCGTAACGTTGTTTTAGAAAATCAGAAAATTTGAAATAATAGCCGGACATAATTCCGTATATAGGGCTGTAAAACATCATTTGCTTGCAAATTAAAAAGGAGAAAAAACAAGGTGTTACACAGCCCCCACAAATAGTTAAATAATCTGTTTTTCTTTTAAAAAGTCCATGACTTTTTGTACACTCTGCACCAGGTTATACTGGCTGGTGTCAATCGTTAATTCGGGATTTTCCGGTTCTTCATACGGTGCAGAAATTCCTGTAAATTGCGGTATTTCACCTGCACGCGCTTTTTTATAGAGTCCTTTGGGATCCCGCTGTTCAGCGACATCCAGCGGGACTTTTACAAACACTTCGATAAACTCGCCATCATTCAATAACTTACGGGCGTTATTCCGATCCTCACGATACGGTGAAATAAAAGCAGTCATTGTGATCACACCGGCATGAGAAAATAACTTGGCGACTTCACCGATCCGGCGAATATTTTCAGCCCGGTCATCAGGGGAAAAGCCAAGATTTTTATTCAAACCATAACGAATATTGTCTCCATCCAAAACATAACATAAATGTCCGTTTTCAAATAATCTGGTTTCAACAGCCCTGGCAAGTGTGGATTTACCGGATCCGGACAAACCCGTATACCAAATAACGACGCCTTTCTGATTGAGCAATTGCTCACGGTCTTTTTTTTCCACATCTCCACCGTGCCAGGTTATATTGGTTGCCTTTTGTTCAGCCATAATTTTTTCACTCCATTTTTGATCGGTTATGATAAAGTTTTATAGTAATCCATAAGAATTTGCGCAACCTCGGGGCGGCTGAATTCTTTTGGCGGTAACTGGCCGTTGTCCAGCATCTCGCGGACTTTGGTTCCGGAAATAAGCACGCGGTCTTCTTTACCGTGCGGGCAGGTTTTCATCGACGCCATACCATCGCATTTGTGACACCAAAATGTCCAATCTATTTTTAATGGCTCAATCTGCAGTTCGTCGTCATCAATATCATCGAAAATAGACTGTGCATCAAATGGGCCGTAATAGTTGCCGACACCGGCATGATCACGCCCGACGATCAAATGGCTGCAGCCGAAATTCTGACGAAAGACAGCATGCAAAACGGCTTCGCGCGGTCCACCATATCGCATTTCCATTGGATAAACTTTGAGCACGACCCTATCCTGCGGATAGTAATTATCCAACAAAACCTGATAACATTTCATACGTGTATCTGCCGGAATATCGCCGGCTTTTAACTTGCCAACCAGGGGATGTATAAAAACACCATCACAAACTTCCATAGCTATCTTTGTACAATATTCATGCGATCTATGGATCGGATTCCGCGTTTGAAAACCGGCAACAGTCGACCAGCCAAGCTTCTCGAACAAGGCGCGGGTTTCGGAAGGTCGGGCATAATGATCGCCGTATAGACCGGGATAAATCCCTTCACTTATGACTTTCACCGGACCGGCAAGCAGTATATCGCCCTGCGCATAAATCTTTGCAACCCCGGGATGGGCCTCTTCATCCGTCCGAAAAACCTTTTTTGCCTCCAGCTTTTTGTCATATGTGTATTTTTCGCTCACTTGCATACTGGCCATCAGGTCGCCGCTTTCGTCATCCACAAGTGCAACTTCACTGCCTATGGATACCGTATCGGCTTGCTTCTTGGTCAACGATAATGTAATGGGTATCGGCCATAAAGTTCCATCAGCCATATGCATTTCGTTTACGACACCCATATAGTCGTCATGTCCCATAAATCCTGCCAGCGGACTAAAAGCTCCCATCGCCAGCATAATCAAATCAGATGTTTCACGGGATGAAAGTCGGACCTGCGGTAAAGAAATAACTTTCTTCTTTTCCTCAACCAACGATTCTCCGGTTAACAATAAGGGTTTAAGCTGACCTCCATGTGGTAAAACCAGTTTACTCGACATAATTACTCCCATCTTAAAACAAATAAATAAAAACTACAGATAACCAAGTGTGCGCAATCGTTTCCTGATCGCCTCTATTTCCTGCTTGCTGAGGGCCGTCTCATCATCATGGTACGCGGATTGTTCAGAAGAGGCAAGATCTCGTAAAACGTACACGATAAAATCAGTAACTGAATTAAATCCACTGTCCTCCACAATCCTCGTTAACCGATCGTAGAGCACACGGGGAATTTTAATCGTTACCTTGGAATCTGTACGATTTTGTGAATTATCATTCATACAACACTCCCATAAGAGTGCTATAATACTACATTTCAATCAAATAATCAAGGGAAAAATTTACAACACGCACAGGAGGAAGACACTTTCACATTTGTTCATCACTTAAGTGTTAAAAACCCCCAAAATATTCATTTCAATATATTTTAATATCACCGAATGTCAGGCTGCAAACAACCAGCAACCTATTTGATGCGTTTTCGTAATTTTCAGATTCATAGGTGCCGCGTTGTGATAATCCGTCCCATCTTTTATCAAATATCTTGATATCACCTGCAACATTGCTCGCATGTACTTTAATCGGTAAATCTTTCGGAACTGAAAATTTGATACTGCCAAAAGTCGTCACCAGGTTCAGTCTCTTCTCACCGTCAGTCACCGAAACCGCCGTCCCGTCGACAATAACATCTCCAAATGTTGTTCGAATCTCACCGCCCTTAAAATTTCTACTTTGCAGTGTCACCTTAATATCGCCAAACGCATTGGATTGAATAATATTGTCCAAATCCGAAATGACGGATCGGTCTCCAATTGCGTTTTTGGGTATTTTCGGACCCTTAAATATAACATAAAAGCCAAAAATAATAAAAACAGCCGGCCAGAAGGTTGACACAAAATCGCCAAAATCCAATATATCAGTATTGTTCAGGATAAACAATATTCCGATAAAAATGAGTACAAAACCAAAAATTATTGATGGTTTATTTGACCTCATATCATGCTCCATTCATTGGAGGTCATTTGCCGGGATATGCCTGGCCCTGTAATTCGGCGACTAATTTTTCTGCTTCCATGGCCGCCTGACAGCCACTACCCGCAGCCGTAATGGCCTGCCGATATATGGAATCCTGAACATCACCACAAGCAAACACACCGGTTATATTGGTTCTCGTTCGCCGGTCGGTAATAATTGTATTGTCCGGTGCAAGTTTAATCTGATCATCGAAAAGATCGACATTTGGCAAATGACCGATAAATATAAAAACGCCGTCAACAGGAAATTCTATTTTTTCATTTGTTTTTACGTTACGCAGCACAAGATGTTTCACAGAATCATCACCTACAATGCTGTCCACAACTGTATCCCACACAATGCCTATTTTTTCATGCTTGAAAGCCCGCTCCTGCAGAATAGCATCCGCTCTCAATCTATCCCGTCTGTGAATAATTGTCACCTTTTTAGCGAATCGAGTTAAAAATAATCCTTCATCCAATGCACTATTCCCACCACCAATAACTGCAACATGTTTGTCTTTGAAAAAGAATCCGTCACACGTTGCACAATATGAAACGCCTTTACCTGTGAGTTCTTTTTCGCCGGCAACATCCAGTTTTCTCGGTGTTGAGCCCGTTGCGATAATAACTGTTTTTGCTTTAAATTCATTTGTCGCTGTTTTAACAACTTTTACATTACCTGTTAAATCGACTTGTGTTACCACATCGTCCAAAATTTCCGCGCCGAATTTTTTTGCCTGTTTCTCCAAAGACTGATACAATTCAAAGCCACCCAGGCCATCCGGAAAGCCCGGAAAATTTTCCAAATCATCCGTCAAGGTTACCTGGCCTCCTTTTTCCATTCCGGAAATCACCAAAGGATCCAGATTAGCCCGGGCTGTATATATGGCCGCAGTAAGCCCGGCAGGACCGGAACCGATGATTATAACATTATACATTTCCACCTCCAAATTTTAAAAGATTTTATTTATTAGATAATCCAGGGTGGATTTTTCTTCAAAATATTTCAACAACTTTATAAGATAAAATCCCAGCTGGAACTTTTATCTCCACTATATCATTCACCGACTTGCCGATAAGTGCTTTGCCGACAGGTGAATCTCCTGAAACAGCGTCAGGATCAAATGTATTAAACTCAGCAGTGGGAACAATTTCGTAAATGATCTCTTCCTTGCTCGCAACATCGACCAACTTTACTTTACTGCCAATGTGAACCTGCGAGGAGTTCATCATCTCTTCACTCATAACTCGGGAACGAGCCAGTGTTTCCTCCAGACGCGCAATTTTTCTTTCTATCAGAACTTGTTTTTCTTTTGCTGCCGAATATTCAGCGTTTTCACTCAAGTCGCCATGCTCTCTTGCCTCAGCGATGGCTTTTATGATATCCAGCCTGTCAACCTTTTTAAGCTGAATCAGTTCTGAATGCAGTTTGTCAAACTGGGCTTGAGAGAGATACATCGGTTTCATTTATACACCTCATTTTTGTTCGATCTTTGATATAGATAAAAAAACAAACCGAATCCCAAAACAGCAATTGGATTCGGTTTGTATATTGAAAACTAGTAAAAAAAAGTCTTCAAGTCAAGGAAAATCTACACTTGTATGAAAAAGACTTGATTTTAATAACTTTGATATTAAATTGGTAAAAAAATAAATGAGCAAACTATGCAAAACGACACCATTATTGTCGTCATCACAACGGGCGGAACCATTGAAAAATCCTATGACGAAAAAACCGGGATTTTGGTCAACCGGGGTTCGCATTTAAAAAAAATGTTAAAAAGACTACGGTTACCGTTTGTCCAAATTAAACATTATAATCTTCTGTGTAAGGATTCTCTGGAAATGAGCCTCGATGACCGTTTGAATATTTACAAAACGGTCATGACCAGCCTCGATAAGGACAATTCACCCATTGTCATTTTACACGGAACAGATACCATGCAGGAAACAGCACAACTGCTATATGAAAAAATACCAAATCCCGCATTTCCCATCATTATGACTGGAGCGATGAGGCCGTTTGGATTCGAAAACTCCGATGCATTGCAAAATTTTACAGAAGCTTTGTTGGCCGCTCAGCTTATAAAGGGAGGCATATATATTGCCATGCATGGTAAAATTCATAGAATGCCGGGTATAGTAAAGGACTATGAACGCGGGACATTTGTTAAAATATAAAAGGATCCAAAATGAAAAAAACTTTTATCTTAATATTCATTCTGCCAATCGGCTATAATTACGCACAAGACATTCCTGCAGGCGGTGAAAATGTACTGGGAGAAAATCCCCTTTCTCGTTTCACTGTTGTTGGGAGCCAGTATTGTATAAAAAAGACGGTAAATGTTGAAGGGCAGGAATTTGACCGGGCCATACAAATCGAAACGGTCACACAGCCCCCCTTGACCTATAACCTGCAACTGACTGCGAACACATTATCATCCATCGATAAAAACGATGTTTTATTGGCGGTTTTTTGTGCTCGAGGCATTCAATCCAGCGAAGAAACCGGAGAAGTGAGGGGAGAATTTGTATTCGAACAAAACGGTGATCCCTGGACAAAATCAACAACCTATGCTTTTAACGTTGTTGCCGATTGGAAACATTTTTTCGTTCCCTTTAAATGTGCAGATACTTACGCTTCCGGTGCCGCCCACGCCAATTTCCGGCTTGGTTATGCTCCCCAAATTATTCAAATCGGAGGTGTACAGTTAATTAATTATAAAAAAACTTTAGACATTGAAAATCTTCCTAAAACCTCCATCAGTTATGCCGGTATGGAATCCGACGCACTTTGGCGTAAAGAAGCGGCGGCGCGGATCGATCAATATCGAAAAGGCGATATAAAAATAATTGTAAAGACCGGACCGGGGCTTGCGGTCGACAATGCGCAAATATCTGTAAAAATGCAAAAACATGCCTACAAGTTTGGTTCCGCTGTAGCTGCCTCCCGGCTAATGGAAAATTCCCAAGATGCCAAAAAATACCGGGAGGTTATTCTCAACTATTATAATCGGGTTGTGATGGAAAACGACCTGAAATGGGCCCCCTGGGAGGACACGAACCGGCGTACAATGACGCTTGAAGCGCTTGACTGGCTCCGAGATAACGACATCGAAATCAGGGGACACTGTCTTGTATGGCCGGGTTGGAGCAGAATGCCCGACGATCTGGAAGAGCATAAAGATGATCTTGCCTATCTGACCACACGTGTCAACGAGCACATTTTAGAAGAAGTCGATGCCTTAAAAGGCTATCTGGTTGACTGGGATGTTATAAACGAGCCCTATTGGAATCATGACCTCATGGACCTTCTCGGTGACGATATAATGATCGACTGGTACAAAACTGCCAATAGTATGGATTCCAATACCCATCTTTATTTGAATGACAACAATATCATTTCAGCCGCAGGTCTGGACAAAACGCATCAGGAACATTTCTACAATACCGTTCAATTTCTTCTGGATAACAACGCTCCTATACATGGTTTAGGTACCCAGTGTCATTTTGGCAACAATGTAACACCACCGGTGAGAATCCTAGAAATTTTAAATAGACTGGCTGAATTTGGCCTGGAAATTCAGACAACGGAATTTGACATCGATTCACAGGATTCCGAGCTGCAGACCGCATATACCCGCGATTTCATGACGGCATATTTCAGCCACCCCGCCACTGTGGGAATTATAATGTGGGGATTTTGGGCAGGACAACATTGGAAACCGGAAGCCGCACTTTACGATGAAAACTGGAATATTCAGCCTCACGGGCAAGCATGGCTCGATCTTGTTACCAAGGAATGGTGGACGGATGAAACCGGCCTGACAAATCCCCTGGGTGAATACCAATCACGTGGTTTTCTTGGGGATTATCAGTTTCAGGTCAAATATAACGATACAACGATCCACCATACTTTTACGCTCACGAGAGGCGGAATCACCATCGTCATTTCAGGTACGGATGTAGTTATAAAATACGGTGACCAGCCGGTTGAGGACCATACTCATTCCACCAAATATCCTCCACAATATAAACTCTACCAGAACTATCCAAATCCGTTTAATCCGCACACGACTATTGAATACGCCATTCCCCGGAAAAGCCACGTTACTTTAAAGATATACAACACAGCGGGGCGATTGGTAAAAACGTTGGTTGACCGATATCAGCAGCCGGGACAGTATGCAGTGATATGGGGTGGATGTGACAACGATGGAGAGCCTATTGCAAGCGGCGCGTATTATTATCACTTGACAGGCGAAAACTTTGATGCAAGGAAAAACTTAATCTTTATTCGATAACTTTTAACTGGAGGAAAATAAAATGAAGACGATGATCGTATCATTTATATATTTGCTTGGTATGAATTGCTATTTGACGGCACAAAATTATCCGACAGATGCCGGCAGCATGATGTTCGGCGGGGACGTTAGCTGGACTTCTGCCAAAGGCGATCTGTATGAAAACTCAACGGGAGAAAAGATGGTGACTTTTGAAATGGATCCTTCCTTTTCATATTTTTTTATACCCGGATTGGCGGCCGGTGTAAATGTTCTTGTGGAAAAAGTATCTCAGGGAGATGTTTCGAATACCACGTTGGGAATCGGACCGCGATTAACCTGGTTTCCGATCAGACCGGATAAACGGGCGATGATAGAAGGAGCGACAATGCCTTATGTCGGTGCGGCATACATCCTTCTAAAAAATGTAAAGGACGCCGGATCAAACGAGGTGGAAGCCACGGGATCGATGATTAAACTTGGAGCGGGAGTACTTTACTTGATGGCAAATAACTTTGGATTTTATGGTGAATTGTCTTATTCAATGGATGAATTGAAACGTGAAAATCTCGACGCGCAATCAGGAAACCAATTCAGATTTGCCATTGGATTGAAAGTATTCTATCTTTAACCGGGAGATAACTCATGCTTCCCAGAAGGAATTTTTTAAAAACAGTCGGGAAAGCGGCATTCCTTTCTCTGCTAAACTGCAATTTGGTGCAAAAAAAGCCGAATTTTATATACATCCTGGCGGATGATTTGGGATATGGTGACCTGGGCTGCTATGGCCAGAAGGAAATAAAAACACCGGTTTTGGATTTGATGGCTGAACAGGGCATAAAGTTTACCGATCACTATGCCGGCAGTACCGTTTGCGCACCGTCCCGATGTTGTCTGATGACCGGTATGGACTCCGGACACGCGCAAATTCGTGGAAACGGCACGGTTCCGTTGCGTGAAAGTGACCGAACTATAGCCGAGATTCTGAAAAGTAACGGATATAAAACAGGTCTTGTAGGGAAATGGGGTCTGGGAGAAAAAAACTCCTCCGGCGAGCCCACTAAGAAAGGTTTTGACTACTTTTTCGGTTATCTCAACCAAATCCACGCACACAATTATTATCCGGATTTCCTGTGGGAAAACGAGGATAAAATACCCTTAAATAACAAGGTAAAAATTATTGATTCCGGATACGCCAAGGGTATCGGTGGCGCCGCAGAAGAAAAAAATGTCTATGCACACGACCTTTTAACATATAAAGCGTTGGAATTTATTGAAAACAATTGCAGCGCACCGTTTTTTCTCTATCTCGCCTATACCATTCCCCACGCCAACAACGAGGCACAGGGAGTACTGGGCGTTCACGGAATGGAAGTTCCGGAATATGGCATCTATAAAAATAAAAATTGGCCCGAAGCTCAAAAAGGACATGCCGCCATGATCACACGGATGGACCATGACATCGGCAGATTAATTAAAAAATTACAAGAACTGCAGATCGACCGTAATACTTTGGTCATCTTTTCAAGCGACAACGGTCCGCATCGCGAAGGTGGCAACGATCCTGATTTTAACGACAGCAATAGTATATTTCGGGGAATTAAAAGGGACCTGTATGACGGAGGAATAAGGGTACCGATGATTGCCCGATGGCCGGGAAAAATAAAATCCGGCTTAACCAGCGATCTGCCCTGTGCTTTTTGGGATATTTTACCGACATTGGCAGAATTTGCTTCTGCACAAATACCACCCAATATCAATGGTATTTCACTGGTTCCGACGCTGACTCGTGGACGCCAAAAAAAACACGACTATTTATATTGGGAATTCCACGAAGGGAAAGCTTCTCACCAGGCTATTCGTTTATATGAATGGAAAGGAATCCGCAAATCGCCCGATGGTAAACTGGAATTGTACAACATTGAATCAGATCCAGGAGAAACGAACAATATCGCGAAGCAACATCCGGATATTGTGAAAAAACTTGAATTGATTTTGAATCAAGGCCGTACGGAATCCGAGCACTGGCCGTTAAAATTTGGATGAAAATATGAATCCTCTTTTATTCTATATGTTATTTTTGACTTTGCCGGTTTTTGCAGGTGAAACTCATCTCGACAGCGTAGGGCAGTTGTTCGACGGCACATCTCTTACGGGTTGGGAAATTACCGATTTTGGTCCCCAGGGGCCGGTATACATAAAAGAAGGTGCAATTATCCTCGGGATGGGTGAAGGGTGCACAGGTATCACTTTTCTCAACTCTTTTCCTGAGATTGATTATGAAGTCCATTTGCAGGCAAAAAGAATTGCAGGAAATGATTTTTTCTGCGGCATGACTTTTCCTGTAAAAAAAGAATCCTGCACTCTCATTATCGGCGGATGGGGCGGTACGGTTGTCGGACTCAGCAGTATCGATGGTCTGGACGCCTCGGAGAATAGCACCGGAATATATAAAAAATTTGAACGGAACACCTGGTATGATATCAGACTGCGCGTGACACAGGATTCAATTCAGGCTTGGATTGATTCTGAAAAAGTGGTTGACTTTGAAATCAGCGAGCACTTTTTATCAATCCGGCCCGAGGTAAACCTCTCAAGACCGTTTGGAATCACGTCGTGGAACACTACGGCTGCTTTAAAAAATATTAAACTTTTGAAACAAAAGTAAGAATACTTGACATTTATAATTTAGAATAATACATTTCAGTAAGACCTGTTTTGTTAACCAAAGGCAAGGGAGGTCATTATGATGAAAATCAACCAAAACTATTTGGCGATTTTATCCATCGAAGTTCAGGATCTGCAAATGGATATTCAGGAATTGATCAAGCATTGTGAAGATGAAAATGCCAATGGACATCTGACCAGTCATGTTTTTATGGAAAATCTCGCGCTTTTCAACAATGAGTTGCTGGGCGTTCAAACATTTCAAAAAATCATTACGCAGACGAATCCGGAAGCTTTTGTAAATCTTGATGATATGATTAGATATTTGCAGTACAATTTTCAGGAAAAGATTGAAACTTGTGGTTTAGCAAAAGCCATTTCGTACTATGTAGACAGGAAACTTGTCAAGGTCAGACGTTATGTTACGGAGAAAATCAACTAGGGCATGGACAGGAACATTAACAGACGAAAATTTATTCGTGTAAAAGCGCCTCTCTTTTACAAGCCTGCTCGATTCTATGTGCCGCGAAAACCAGTTGTAGATATCGGTATGGGTGGATTAAGGGTATACAGCGATGAATCTCTTAAAACAGGGCAGCGCCTGAAAATTTCTCTTTATTTGCCGGACAATCAGAAACTATCCTTTTATGTTAAAGTTGTTTGGATCAGCAAAATTTTCAAGGCAACGGCAAAATTTGATATCGGATTAGAATTTATTGAAATTTCTAAAGAGGCCCTGCATAAATTATCGACGGTTCTGGAAAACCATGCCCATTAAAAAAACGGAGGATCGATGAAAAAAGTAAAATTTTACTTTTATATATTTTTATTTCTTGCAGTTGTAATAATGGGATTGTATCTTTATCATTATTTGATCGGTTTTACGCCTGCACGGCAAAATGAGATCAAACACGTAAAATCAGACATCATCGGCCTTAAACGGGTCGTGGAACAGTATGATTGCAACGGCAACGTTATCAATCGTTATGAAGGACGTTACAAAATAGAGATTGAAGGCGGTTTTGTCTCATTTACACATCAAGGTAAAAATATTAAACTGAGTGGAACAATACAAATACGGGAGGTGGATTAGTTAGCACCAAAACAAAACCAGAGATGACGAATCGTTAGGTTACATCGTCAAAAAAATATTGACAGTACATTTTTTAGATTGACATCTTTTTTACGCTGGTAGTGATAATTATAGCATCCTCGATCTTCGAGCGTGTCCTCTATTGCTTCCCGTCGGTGAAAAATTTTTAATCACCGAACTACCTGTTTAACTTTTAATTTTCTCTACTCGGGTCCTGGTTGACGAGTTGTGGAAAAAAACATATTAAATATTTTAAGGAAAGAAATAATTACTCATGAAACGAATGGTTAAAATGATCCTGTTTTTTATTTTTGCATTACCCTGCTTTCATCCGGTCATTGCTCAGACCAACCCAATCGACCACTGGGAAACAGTTGTCTATTCCGATGACACATGGAAATACTTTATCGGTAATTCAGAACCGGATGCTCATTGGCGGGAATTATCCTATAACGACCAGGAATGGCTACAAGGCCCCGGTGGAATTGGATACGGTGACGAAGATGACAACACAGAAATTGAATCCTGCATTTCGCTTTTTTTAAGAATAAAATTTAATGTTTTTGATGAAAGTAAAATAGAATTTGCATTCCTCAATATAAATTATGATGATGCTTTTGTTGCATACATCAATGATGTGGAGGTTGCCCGGGCTGGGATTTCCGGTGAACATCCGGCTTTTAACCAACCTGCAGATTTCGGTCATGAGGCAGAAATGCCAGGGGGAGGATTACCCGCCCCGTTCAGCATCGAAACAGACATTGTAAAAAGTTGCTTAAATCAGGGTGAAAATGTGCTAGCAATTCAGGTTCATAATACGGGCACGAATTCAAGTGATATGTCCTCAACGACATTTCTGACATTTGGTGTGAGTGATACAGAGCATTTATACCGTAAAACACCCGACTGGTTTCAGGTACCTCTTGTATTTGATTCGTCTGACCTGCCGATAATGGTCATTGACACGGAGGGGAGGAATATTGTTGACGAACCTAAAACCATGGCACGAATGGGGATAATCTATAACGGGCCCGGTCAGAGAAATTCGCTTTCCGATCCTTTCAATGAATATGATGGGTGGATCGGAATTGAATACCGCGGAAATGCTTCAATGAGTTTTCCCAAAAAACCGTATACATTTGAAACACGCAACGAGGATGGTTCGAATAATAATGTCAGCCTTCTCGGTTTACCCAGAGAAAACGACTTTATCCTGCGGGCGGGTTTTATTGACAAGACCTTAATGCGGGATGCACTGGCTTATTTCATGTCCAGAGGCATAGGCCGCTGGGCTCCGCGGACACGGCATGTCGAATTGTACCTGAACGGCAGCTATCAGGGAGTTTATATTCTTGTGGAAAAAATCAAGCCGGATAAAAACAGGCTGAATATCGTTCGGATGGACAGTTCGGACATCGAGGGTGAAGCCTTAACGGGGGGCTATGTATGGGTCGTGCAACAAAGTGATCATGATGATGTGGTTTTTTTAAATGACCGAAGAGAAGGAAATGCCCGCGTTCTCAAATATCCATCAGCGGACGAGGTTCAGCCGGAGCAGATTGAGTACATTCGCCAGTACGAAGAATCTTTTCGAAGTTTGATGAAAAGTTCTATCTATAACGATCCGGTAAGAGGATATCCTGCTTACATTGACGTTTCCACATTTATTGACGAGATCCTCGTCCAGGAGGCGACCGCGAATTCTGATGCCTATGGATGGAGCAGTTTTTTTTACAAGGATCGTAACGGTAAAATGTCCGCCGGGCCGGTATGGGATTTTGACCAGGGACTGTCAAATTCAACATACAATAACGGCCATCACATTGATGGATTTGTCATTGAAAAAACCGAGGACTGGGCCCGGCCGCAATTTTGGGATAAATTATGGGCTGACAAAGATTTTAAAGAAATGGTAAAAACCAAATGGAACGAATACCGGAAGGGTCCGTTTCAAACAGAAAGAATGTTCGCTTTTGTTGATTCCTTGACATTATATTTAAACGAGGCTCAGCAAAGAAATTTTCAACAATGGCCAATACTTGGTGTATTTGTCTGGAGAAGTACACCGGGTGTTGAAGAAAGAGATACCTATCAAAAAGAAGTGGATTATATGAAGGACTGGCTCGGGGCTCGACTCACATGGATGGATCAACAATTATATATGTCTTCGCCACCGGATTCGTTTGAAATAACTGAAGGTTTAGTCGCGTACTATAAATTTGAGGAGAGCGGAGGAACGGCTGTAATGGACCATTCCGGAAACGGATTGGACGGGACCATCATGGGTGGAGCAACGTACGATGAGGGTTTTGTCGGTGGCGGACTTGCCTTTAACGGCGTAGATGCATACGTCAATTGTGGCAATCCTCCAGAGTTGAATATGACGGAAGAATTATCATTGATGGCATGGGTTTATCCTCATGATATTACGGACGGCGGCCAGCACGATCCCTGGATTTCAAAAGGCGATCAACAGTACGCACTTAAAAACGGAGCGGGTGATTATTTTGAATTTTTTATTTACGATAACGGCTGGCACGCTCCCAACGTCGAGCTTGATGAGAATTACAATGATGAATGGCATCATTATGCAGGAACTTATGATGGCAGTGAACTAAAAATGTATATTGATGGAGAATTAATGCAGACCTACGAACACGAGGGCGTAATAAATACAACAGAGTATGATTTTTACATCGGCAGTAATTCTCAAGCAAGTGGCCGTTTCTTTGAGGGCATTCTCGATGAAGTCAGGGTCTATGATATTGCATTATCAGACGTTGAGATAGCCACCATTTATAATAGCTATAGTGACAGTGCTGTAAAAAATCATCCCAATCTTGCTGTTAGCGACTTTATACTGCATCAGAATTACCCGAATCCATTCAATCCTGTAACACGCATCGCGTACAGATTGAAAAACACCGAACATGTAACTATCAAAATCTACAATTCACTGGGTAGAGAAATAAAAACATTGATCAACCAGAAACAATCCGCCGGATACCATTACCTTGATTTTACAGCACCCACAGACCTTGCGAGTGGTATTTATTTATACAAAATGCAAACAAAAAAATCACTTGAAATCAGGAAAATGCTATTGCTCAGGTGAAATCAGGTTTAAAAAAGAGTACCTCATACTCAAAAATTCATCAGAAAGGAGGTGAATTAATTCCGATTGTTTAAAATAAACGGCTAAACTTTCAAGAAAGGAGGTTTTAAAAAAAGTGCTGCGTTCTTAAATCAATTTGATCTTTAGCATTGATTTGCATTTTGTTCAATTTGGTTTCTTATTGTATTTTAGGTGTGTATTCAGAAGTAAACTGAAAGGACATGCAAATGAAAAAAACTCTCTTACTATTTGTCGTAATTCTATTGTCTGGCGGATTTCTTTTTTCACAAGAAATACCCACCGTAGGACTTGTCGCGTATTATACATTTGACGAAGAAGATCCGCTTGTCGTAAAGGATCATTCTGCACTCGGCCTTGACGGCGAAATTATGGGTGAAGTTGCCTATGAAGAAGGCGTTGTAGGGAAAGGATTGTATTTTAATGGAGCGGACACTTATGTTAATTGCTACAATCCCGCAGAATTAAATATGGAATTCGAACTGACATTAATGGCCTGGGTTTATCCCCAAGACATCAATGATGGCGGGCAACATGATCCCTGGATTTCAAAGGGTGACAATCAGTATGCGCTGAAAAACGGAGCAGGTGCTTATTTTGAATTCTTTATTTATGACGATGGATGGCACGCTCCGAATATTCCACTGGATGAATCTTATGATTTCGAATGGCATCATTATGCAGGAACATATGACGGCTACGAATTAAAGATGTTCATTGATGGCGAGATGCTTTTGATTGATCCATGGGAAGGGACAATAGACCCAACTGATTATGATTTTTATCTGGGTAGCAATTCCCAGGCTACGGGCCGTTTTTTCAATGGTATTCTCGATGAAGTGGCGGTTTATGAAGTCGCTTTATCGGAGGAGGACATTGCGGATATTTATAAAAGTTATTTCAGCAATTCGGTGGAAAAATACGAAAAATCCGCAACCGAATTTACCCTGAATCAAAATTATCCCAATCCATTCAATCCAACGACTCAAATTACTTATAATCTTCCGGCCGACCAATTTGTGGATTTAAAAGTCTTTGATATCCTCGGCAAGGAAATTTGTTGTTTGGTCAACGAAAAACAGTCGGCGGGACTGCATTCCGTTCGTTTTGATGCAACCGGGCTTGCGGGCGGTGTATATTTTTACAAATTAAAAACCGAGGAAAACGTTTTACTCACAAGAAAAATGGTATTAATGAAATAAACCCGAAAGGTAGGGTGCGGTTCTGCCAAAGTATCTTTTAATATGAGGAAAGATAGTTTACGGTAGAACCGCAGCCTGCGGTTCATAATCTGCTGTATTACTAGACCAAATTAGACATCAAAAACTACACTCAAAGTGTTAATGTAATGTTCAGACCAAAAATCACTCATTTCTATTAGAATTGAAAAGCATCAAGACAGACTGTTCAAAAAAATAAATACACAAAACGCATAACAATTCATTTTTTCGATTTTGAAAATCCAAAACACCCGGAATTACCCGTTACTTCAACAACAACGCCTTGACGACTTTTATCTCCCCTCCTGCTCTCAATTTGAAAAAGTATATTCCCCCCGCCAAATTTTCCGCCTGATAGTAAGCCTCATGCCAGCCTGCCGGTTTTTCCTCATCTAAAATCCGGTCAACATACCGGCCCTGAGCATTGTACACATCCAGTTGAACGTGACACGGTGTTGACAGCCCAAAGGGTAAAATCGTAGACGGATTAAAAGGATTGGGATAATTTTGCAGTATTTCAAAAAAACCCGGTGTTTGATCCATACGCTCCGTCACCAATGTGGGTGTACCCAACAATCCCCACGTCGCTCCGCAAATAGTTACATTTTGCAGAACATCTTGAATGCTGTTGGGATCGATACTCCCGTTTGTATTCACTTTAATTTTAGACAGAACACCTTCAGCCGGTTGATTGAGATAATGTGAATACAATAACCACTCCCCGCCGGGACTCCACCCGTGCAATGTGACATTGTACAACGTATATTTTTGATCTTTAAAATAAATAGAACCCAAAGCGCGGCCGCTCATTGCATCGTAGACAAGAAGATATGTATACCACCCATAGCACCCCTTTAAAGCCAGCATCTTCTCATCCGGCGACCAGAACACATCCTGAACACCGCACCAGTTCGGATCCTTTTTCATATCCAAAAAAAGAACCTTGTTGTTGCCGTCTTTATCCGCGATATACAATCCCTGGTTTGTATAGCAGCCCTCCTGATAATCCAAAACAGCCAAACGGCCGGTTTGGCGTCCCACATCAAAACCATCAATATTGGCAATTCCGACACAGGGGGGAGTCAAATAGACCTCCTGATAGGCTTGTGCCCCTAAATCCGTGTATTCGATGCTGTTTAATCCCTGCAGAAAATATATTCGATCGTCATACTCCACAGGATTCTGGAAATTGGTGCGGTAATCCGTATCAGGTATCAATTGAAGTGTGGTTGTTGCCGAGGGTGTAACAAAAACCTCCTGCGCATCGAATATGATCGTCCCGGGACGGTAAGCAACAACATACCGCCTTCCGGAGGGTACGTTCTCAGCCAAAAACGACCCGTCCGTTCCGGTATACAACAACTCTAATCCCTCAATATAAACAGGCGCACTCACCCAGGCACCGCCGCCAGATTTTAACACCTTGCCCTCAATAATTCCGCACGGACAACCCTGGTTCCAGTGACCCGAATTGGGACCGGGAGTAATCTGGTCCCACCAGCTGCCATCCGATGCAATACGAAATATATTACGCCCGGCAGGTGTGTATAAATTTGTATTATCTGAACTAAAATATATGGATCTATTATCTTTGCCGATTCGCAGGTGAAATATTCCACCATTCTTTTGAACCGGGTGCACTTTAAAATCAAAAATCGCCGATTTTCCGCTTCCGTCCGTGTTTATGGTATATATTGTTGCATCCGTTTGAGAGGGATTTGACAGAGCAACCAGTATTTTTTCTACCGGATCGGCCTGACACGATGCCTGGGAATAAAATACCAGACATACAAAAAGTAAAAGTAGAATTTGTTTCAATTTTAAAAAACGATAATCGCTTTTCATGGGTTATCCTCCTGTCTTGTGCGAAAACCCAAAGATATGGCATAAAATTTACTCACCATCACAAATGAATATACATAAACTTGCGGAATTTGACAACGTTATAATCGTATTATTTTAATCATCATATCCTGGTCCAGAACGGCAAAGTACACACCGGACGAAACGCGTCGCCCGGTCTGGTCGTATCCATCCCAAGTGCATTGATAGGAACCGGGCGGTTGCACCTTATCTACGACTTTAGCTACCAGCCTTCCCCGAACATCATAAATAAACAGTCGAACGTAATCCTTTTGAGAAACGATATATTGAAGCACTGTTCGCGAGGAAAAAGGATTGGGGAAATTTTGCAGCAGGGAAAAATGATAGTCATCCATATTTATATCTATATCCCGGCTCACTGTTTTCAAAATCCATTCATTGGGATCAATCAGGATTCTGGTTATTTGTTTTTCGGCACTTATTAAAAAGGTCTGTTCCTGCCGGTCGTTCCAAACGGTAACAAGAGAATCCGTTCCGTCCTGAAATTGCAGTAAAACCTGCACGGGCATAATAAAAACAGGCCGCCGGCCCAGTTTGCCCTGAGTTTGCCGAATATTCAATGAAATTTTTTTATCTTGCGGATCTTGAGAAAATGTGTAAAAATATTGAGGATAGTATTCGTCATAGAGCCATTGCTGAAAGAAAAAATCCAGATCTATTCCGCTTACATTTTCACAAACAGATAAAAAATCATCCGATGTCGCATGACTGTAGCGAATTTTTTCATAACCGGTATAGGCCTTCAAACATTTAAAAAATGATGCATCACCTAAAACACCTCTCAGCATATGTAAAAACCATGAACCTTTGGAATAGATAATGCCGATAAAAATTTGAAATGGATCGGTCACCTCCTGCAGAAAGAGCGTTCCACCCTTTAGATATTCGTTTTCGCGCATTTTTTTTAAATAAGCTTCTTTGCCGTACTTGAATTCATGCCACAATGCCTCGCAATACACGGCAAAGCCTTCATTCAACCACGCATGATGCCAGCTTTCACATGTTATCATGTCTCCGTACCACATATGAGCCAGTTCGTGTACCGCCACATCAAAATACAACTCGGACAAATTATTCATAACCGTGTTGGTCTGATTTTCAATGGCGTTGTAAAATCCAATTTCCGTCATGGCATATTTTTCCTCAGAAAATGGATAATGACCCAGGGTATGAATGAAAAAATCCATAACCTGCGGAAAATCAGCCATAATATCCCTTGAACTATTTAAATTCTCATTAAACACATAATAATCTATAGGAAACTCGACCGGCCCGTTTATACTTTGCTGAAAATGGGTATAATTAGACACCGCCAGCATAACATAATAAGGAACAATGGGATAACGCTCCCGCCAGAAAAATGTCTTTTTTCCCTCACCGGATTCGGTCTTTTCAAGTACGCCATTGGACACCGCAATATACTCACGTCTTTCTGCGGTTTTTTGAGGAATGGTAATATCGATGTAAACGGAATCGGCTTTGTCTCCAGGCCCATCTTTACAAGGCCACCAATAAAAAGAAAGAAATGGAGTGGAAAGCGTGGCAATAATCGGTTCATTTTTACCGTGAGTTTCATAAGCAAGCCCCTTGATTCCCCCGGCGCGCTCCGGTTTGCCCGCATAAAAAATTTTTATTTCACCCGTTTGAAATTTTTTATGTGATTGTTTTAGATGAATATAAATAGTGTCATTGGCAAAGCTGTGTCGGCGCACAGGTCCCTCAATACGGTCTATGCTGAGGGAATGGTGGAGATTCAATTTAAGTATTTCAAGTGAATCTATCGTCGCAGTAAAACGGCATAGTACCGAACCCTCGATATACGGTGAATCGATCTCCAGTCTGATATCGAGATGATAAAATAAAATGTCAAAACCGCTTTTATCATTCACATCAATAAAAGCGTTCTGCCACCGCTGCTGTTCTAATCGGTAAAAATTATTTAATTCGCTTTTCGAGTCCCCTGCAAACACCGGAAAAATCAGAACCTGAAATATAATTAGTACTGTCAAAACCGATACGACCGCTTTGCACCCTCCCAGGAGACGATTTGTATAATGGATGAATACGGTCATTTTTTCAAATACTATCTAAGATATAGAATTTTTCCGGTTTTCGAATACTCACTTGCCAGAAAACGATAAAAATATGTACCGCTGCTTACTATGCGCTCCATCCTATCTGTTCCGTTCCATTTTACGCTGTATCGACCGCTATTTTGCCTGGACTGTACCAAGGTTCTTATTTTTCGACCCAATGTATCATAAATGGTTAATTCGACCTGGGATGGAGCCCCAAGCTCGTATTCAAAGACCGTGCTTGAATTAAACGGATTCGGATAATTGGTTTTGATGAGCCAATTTTGAGGCACATATAACTTTTGAGGACGGCGTATATCCATCGACTCCAATTCCTGCCAGAGTGTCTGAGCCGCTTCGGCATTCGTTTGCAGATCTTTGCTATCTGTTCCGGCCAGCATAGCCATGCCAAATTCCAGATTACCCTTGCCATCGATGGTGTGCGGCCCGGTGGCAATAACCTGTGAAACATCCGACGGACCCGCCTTTGTGTAGACCTCACCTCCGCTAATAGCTTCCCACTTTTCCAAGTCTGTAAAACCATCATATAAACCCCACCCGGGATTGTTTTCATGCGTTTCGTCGTTATATATAGCACGATAATTTATCCGGCCGTCGCTTAAAATCGAACATCCTACATAAGTATCCGGACCGTTGCCGGCGTCATAGGCGTAAGCGAGTTTTCGGCTCGCGTCAAAATCGACCATATTTGTAGAAAAATTGGCACCGTCAATATCCCAATCGAAAAACATACCAAAATGAAAATTGGTAATAGGTGTTGCGTTTAAATTTTCCACATAATACTTGAAAAGGATGAGATCATCGTATGGAGGAGAACTTTTTGCAAAAGTAAACTGCGTGATACGAATGTTCAGTGGATTATCCGCCGCAGTATCGGTAAAAATTCCCATACTTTCCTGATCGCTGATCGTACCGGGCGTTAGAATGCGAATATCGCCTTCCTCATCCACTTCAAAATCCATATCAAATTGTAAAACATTGTCAGATAATACGCCTCTGGAGGCATTTAAAATTTTTTCCGGTCCGGTTCCCATCAATAGCGATCCTTCAAACAACAAATTTGGCCCCCCGTCATATAAAAGCCCGATTCCCTGTGAAGAATTGGCCAAATCGGCAAAGCCAATCCGGCCGACATTGGTCACAGACAGGGCGATATTATTTATATCAATATTGCCGAAAATCGGCATGATAATCATTCGGAAATGCTCAACTTCAACATAATCACCCGATTTGATCTCCAACTGAAAATCCACAGGATGACCACTGGGAGTAAAATCCTTTGACCGGAAGCGAAAAGGTGTCTCGTGTGTGTTCTCTTCATGTGTTGTCAAAGAGGCAATCAATGAACTCTTGTTCAACAAAAAGACATAATTATCCTCCGTCGACAAGGTTAACTGAATACTTTTGGTAGACTGTAAATAATTTTTTAAATTCACAAAAACATCAACAGTTTCTCCCGGTTCAATGATGTCATCCTTATCTTCATCGGAATACTGAACTTCTGTAATACGAATAGATGGAGAGGTTTCCGTCACAGCCCGTGCCGCATTTATACGTCCACGGCCCAGCTTCCCGACATACGATGGATTGACATCATCAACATTATCGGCAGTCACACGTAACTGTTCAACCGCCTGCACGCCGTTCCACCCGGGATTTAACGTTCGAATTAACGCCACGACTCCTGCAGCAATAGGACTTGCCATTGAGGTTCCACTTTTTGAACCATAACCGCCATTATTTATCAGACTCAAGATATAATCGCCCGGAGCCGCCACATCAATGTCCGGCCCGTAATTTGAAAAACTGGATTTTTGATCCGATGAAGAAGTAGCGGCCACGGACAATACATTTTGAAATGATGCGGGATAATGCGGCGCGTTAAGGTTATCGTTTCCTGCAGCTGCGACGACCGCTGCACCCATCTCTATGGCATAATTTATCGCCTCCCGCCCGAATTCAGATGCGGCATACTCTCCCCAGCTGCAATTGATCACTGAGGCTCCTATCTGGGCTGCATAAATAATTCCTTCATAGCCGCTCAGTATGTAAAAATCCTCGCGCGGATCGGATACATTGATAGCCATTACTTTTGCATTCCAACTCACGCCCGCAACACCAAGTGAATTATTGGTCACGGCACATGCCAATCCCGCAGTATGAGTACCGTGATCCGCATTGATCGGTGTATTAACAAGCCCGACAGGATTATTGGTATTATTGGCAAAATTCCATCCATTTATATCATCTATTTTTCCATTCAGATCGTCGTCTATTTTGTTGCCGGGAATTTCATTTTTATTGACCCACACATTATCACTCAGATCAGGATGCAAAATATCGGTTCCACCGTCGACAATCGCCACAACAACGGATCCCTGTTCGCCTCTAACTTTGGACCAAGCATCTGCCGCATGAATCACACTTGTATAGTATTGTTGGGAATACATGGGATCATTTGGTATCTCACAAATCTTGTGTTTATATTTTGGTTCTGCATATTCGATATAATCGTTTAATTTCAACCGCCGTGCAATAACAACCGGAGAAATCGTTCCTGAAAAATAAGCATAATATATTTTGGAAAAACGATCCGTCTTTAACGCCGGATCCGGTGGAACAATTCTTGCAAGTTGATAAACATTGTTTTCCCTCAAAATCTTGTCAACCGCAGGTATCCCGGTTTCAGCCTCAAGGTTTCCCATTTCCGGAAGATCTTTAAACTTTACCACAACGACTTGAGGAACAGTTTTCACTGTTGCAGGAACATCAACGTTGGCATATACCAGCCCCAATTGCATAAATATCAAAACGTTCAAAATAAAATACTTCATAATCAACTTTCCATTATACTGTTCAATGCATTTATATTCAACATGTCAATAGCGTCCAAAAGCATTTCCATATCAACATTTTCACCTGTTAAATTAATTCCAAACCGGCTATAGACTATTGTGGATATCCTCCCTTTTTTATGTACTTTATCATACTCGTGAAATGCCTTGTTACCATCTATAACAAAAGTTTTATTATAATTATTTTCATTATCAATTGAAATATATTTGTTATACCAGTTAAATTCCGACAAAAGGGATGAGTGTGTATCGGATCCCAGATCCACAATCATCAGCTCAATTTTCAACGGCTCCTTTCCATAGGTGGCCTGAGCGCGGCTTATGGTAATACCGTTAACAACGCTGGTGTGCCCGGATAAATTCTGCCTCGGTAAACCCTCCAGTTCATCCGGAATGACTCTTTTAAGCTGGGTAAAAGATGCCGGTTTAGTATCATTTCTCCCGCTCAATTGACTTGCTGATTGTCCCGGACTGCTCTGCTGATTATTATTACTCCGCATTTGACTGGCGAATTCGGCAGCCTTCCGATCATTTTCATTTTGAGTACAGGATAATAAACCTGTTAGCAAAAATAAAATCGAGAAACAACAACGCATTTTTTTCTCCTTGTATTCTGGCATAAATGTTCATAATATTACTAAAACAAGACATTTTATGCAAGGTGAAAAACACCAGATGAATAAATTCGCAACCAAAGTGTATTAGATTTAGTTTTTAAGGCTAATTGACTTTTTAGCGGAGTAAAAATTGCCAAAAGCCAAGGATTTTTCGTCGAATCTAAAAACCAAAAATCAAACGACCGGAGACGAACGCCAGATTATTATTAATTGTCAAAACGGCGACAAACAGGCTTATGGTTTTCTGGTGGAGAAATATAAACAACGAGCATATTTTACCGCCCTCGGCATTGTGGGATCACCGGATTGCGCTCTCGATTTATCACAAGATGCATTCATTCGTGCATTCCGGGCCATTACCCGCCTGGATGCCGATAAAAATTTTTTTACCTGGTATTACCGTATCCTTCGAAATTTATGTTTTAACTTTTTGCGTGATAAATCCCGACATGCACGATCGTTTTCTGAAATCGATGAAAAAAAACTGGCGAAAATCCAGGATGAATCGCTGGACACTCAAAAACTAATTGAAAAAAATGAAATCCAGGCTATTGTATGGAATGCTTTGTACAAACTTGAAAAAAAAGAAAGAGAAATAATAATTTTAAAGGATTTCCAGGATTTATCGTACAAAGAAATCGCGGAAATACTGGATTGTCCTATCGGGACTGTGATGTCACGGCTTTATAATGCTCGCAAGGCATTAAAAGCCAAATTACGAGGTTTGTATGAGTGAGCAACGTTTTCACATACTGTTGATGGGTGCAATTGATGGTGAACTCGATCAGCAGGAATTTGCAGAATTCGAACAACTATTGTCGGAGAACGCAAATTTTCAAGAGGAATATAAAGAATATAAAAAGTTAAAGGAGGTGACACAAAAAATGCAATTTAAACCACCATCCCCTGAAGTATGGGATAATTATTGGACAGGCATCTATAATCGACTGGAACGTGGGATCGGTTGGATTTTTTTCTCTATTGGTTGTATCATCCTCTTGATGTTTGGAGGATACAAACTCGTGGAGAGCATTATCGCAGATCCCAACCTGTCCCCTGTAGTAAAAGCAGGTATTTTATTTCTCATTGCGGGACTGGCCGTTTTGCTGGTATCGGTTGTACGTGAGAAACTAACCATTTATAAATCAGATCCTTATAAGGAGATAAAAAGATGATGACCGTTTCTTCCTCTTCCATTGCAGGGAAAAAAATCGTAAAGACGCTTGGGCTGGTCCGCGGCAACACCATCCGTGCCCGTCATATCGGATCGGATATTCTGGCCGGATTAAAGAATATTGTCGGTGGTGAAATTGAAAACTATACGAAGCTTATGGCGGAATCCAGAGAGCAGGCCCTGGACCGAATGATAGCTGCGGCTGAAGAACTTGAAGCAAATGCAATTGTTGATGTACAGTTCAGCACAAGTTACATCATGGGAGCAGCTGCGGAAATACTTGTGTATGGTACTGCCGTAATTGTCGAATAAATGGGATGGATTCGGAATGTTCTAATTCACTGATGAATGAACAATATTCAGAACAAACGACGAACAATCATTTTACACGCTATTCATACCTGAGTGCTTCTACCGGATCGACACTGGCAGCTTTTCTCGCCGGGAAAAGACCTGCCAAAAGTCCGACCAAGCTTAATATAGTGACGGCAACCAGCACAACCTTTTGTTCCATTATCGGACGACCTAAAAATTCCATCGCGCCCTCCTGTGTCGGCAGTGACCACATAAACTTGATAATACCGACTGCTGCCAACAGGCCAAAAAATCCTCCGCTGACTGCGATCAACAATGACTCAAATATAAATTGAAAAATAATATGTCGCTTTTTTGCACCGACCGCCCTTTTAATACCTATTTCCTGTGTACGCTCTTTTGCAACAACGTACATAATATTGGCCACACCGACACCTGCGATAATAAGGGTCATGGCACCCACAACAGCTAAAAAGATATTTATGCCCATAAACACCTTAGCACCCACTTTTTCCTGTTCGATGAAATCCCACATAGGCAATGCTCTTTCATCTTGGGGATCAAACTGGTACTTTTTACCTAAAATCCGCCTGATCTCGGCTTTAATATATTCACTGTCTAAGGGATTACGGGGTTTTACAATAAGTTCCCCAAGATGCCGGTATCCATATATGGTTTCAAAAGTTGTAAAAGGAATAATCGCTCGTCTATCATCAGGACCGTAATTCATGGAGGTTTGCAATTTCTTCGGCATTGTACCGATAATGCAAAACGGTATCCCATCGATTTCAATAGTCTCTCCGATTGGATTTTTATCCCCAAATAATTCTTCGGCAACGACGGAGCCAAGAAAAACAACGCGTCTTTTTTGTTCAATATCAACGTCGTTAATAAATCTTCCGCCAAATCCTGGAAACGTTCGGCGTAAAAATTCGAATTCAGGATAAACACCCTCCATATGCGTGGAGGCAGTAACAGTGCCTGCTCTCAGGCGAATACCTCGATTGAAGCCTGGATTCACAGCCACAATATCCAATATATTATCCCGTAACAACCAGGCGTCTTCTTCCCGCAATTCGATTCGGCGTCCGACCGGCAATCCTTTGTACTTTAATGTCGTTTGCCCGCCATAAATTCTAATAATCTTATCACCTGCGTTCAGCAAGCCCTCGCGCATACGAAACGATAATCCGGCGCCGAATGACATCAAAAGAATGACAGCCAGAGTACCCCATGTAATGGCTATTGTGGTTAAAAAAGCCCGGGTTTTCTGCTTTTTAATATCTTGAATAAATTCCTTTAAAAGTAATAATATATACATAGAAACCTCAGGTTCTTAAACAGTCAATCACAACAAGCTTGGCAGCTCGTCGGGAAGGGAAATAGCCGGCTAAAAATCCAATAATACTCAATACGCTGATAGAAATCAATGCAACCGGCAGAGATAATACAGGATGGCCGACATAATCTTCGATCGGCATCATAGAAACGAGTTGAATTAAAACATAGGCCAAACCGAATCCCAGCAACGCACTAATTCCGATTATTATAAATGATTCCAGAATAAACTGACCCATAATGTGTCGACTTTTCGCACCCACAGCTCGCTGAATGCCAATTTCTTTCGTGCGTTCCTGCACGACCACGTACATAATGTTGGCCAATCCGATCCCGCCGACAATCAAAGTGATTACGCCGATTACGCCCATAAATACCGTAAATCCTAAAGAAAAGTAAAAAATAAATTTGTCCGTCTCTGTCGTATCCCAGAAAAAAAGTGTTTGGGAGTCCTCCGGATCAAATTTATATTTTTTCCCAAAAACGGCATGCAACTTTTTTTGAATTTTTTTCGCATCACGCGGATCACGGGGTTTATACACAATATTGTTCAAATAGCGATAGCCGTAAACAGAAGCAAAAGTTGATACAGGTATATATACTCTATCCTGATCGCGCGTGGTATAACACGACGGCTGGATTTTAGGTTTCAAAACACCAATAACGCGAAAAGGGGAATCGCCCACATAAAAATATTTACCCACCGCGTCGGCATTTTCTCCGAACAGAAAATCCCGCAGTTTATCACCGATAAAAGCAACCCTCTTCCGGTCCTTCACGTCCAGCTCGTTAATCCAACGGCCTCCTTCTACCGGCAAGACATTGCGCATGGGCCCATATTCCGGTATGACACCTGCAATTCCCGTTTTATTGATTTTATCCCCCACTTTCATCGGAGTGCCCCAGCTGCTGTATTCAGGACTAATGAACTCAATTTCCGGTATTTCGGTCCGTATAAGGTCGATATCCTCTTCCCGAAACCGGACCTGCCGGTCCCTGCCATAACCTTGAAAAGGTATACTCGTGCGGCCAGGCCAAAGTATGACGATACCTTCCCCCATACCGTGCATATTTTTACTCATAGACTTTTTTACGCCGACACCAAAGGCCAACAATAATATGACGGTCATCGTACCCCACACAATGCCGAACATGGTCATAAAAGTCCGTGACTTGTACTGGCGAAAATAGGAAAATACGCTACGACAGGTATCTACAAAATGAGACATGATCCTTCCTCTTTTTTTATCACGTGATTTCTTTAATCTTTTTTTCCAGCACCTCTTGACCTTCTTCAAGCCCGGATTTGACTTCAATGTATATCGCATCACTTAATCCGGTCTCGATATATGTCTCTTTTGGTTCTCCTTCGGGCACAGGGAGGTTGACAAAAGCGGAATCATTTTTAAATGTCACTACTCTTTCCGGGACAGAAAGAACGCTATCCCGCTTGGCGATTATGATATGCGCATTTGCAGAAAAACCCGCTCTTAAAATAGCTCCAAAAGTGGAATCAATAGAAATTTCAACGGGAAAAACAGTCGTATTGTCTATCTTTCGGGCTTTCAGGGAAATCAGTGAAACATGTCCCAATACTTTTTTACCCGGTAAGGCTCCGATTTGCAATTCAGCCAGCAGACTCTCTTTGATTTTACCGACATCTATTTCATCCACTGTGCCTTTAAAAATGAGTTTGTTCATATCCGCCATTTTTAATAATTCCGTGCCTGCCTGATAAGACGTAAGAGGCACAACCGGATCACCCACATTGACCAGCTTTTCCAGAACAAAACCCGAAACGGAGGCTTTTACGACGGTTTCAATATTGGTCTCTGCGATCCTGACCTTGCCCTTTTCAATAAGATCCAACCGCTCACAGGCAATTTGATGACTTAACGCTGATTCATCATACCGCTGCAATAGAATTTCATATTCATGATCTGAAATAAGCCCCTTGGCTTTCATTTGTTTGTTTCTCTCAACTTCTTTTTTCAGAGTCTCCATTTCAATTGCACGCATTTCCACATTTCTTTTTGCTTCAGCCAGTTCCAAAGGTGTCGGGTCGGGCTTCACTTCGAGCAACGGATCACCGGCTTTTACAAAATCACCAACCTCAATATATAGTTTTCGAACAACGCCCGATATTTTCGACTTGACAGCAACTTCAACTTCCGGCTCGATGGATCCCACGGCCAACGCTTTGTCGACAATATCTTTCCGCTCAACCTTGATGGTTTTTTGTTCAATGTTCTTCTTGGGCGCCGACATTATTTTAAAACCCAAAAATAATAATCCCGCAGCAATGACAATTACAATACCCCATATCAGACGTTTCTTCGATTTCCGTTTCATTTAAGCAACTCCTCCGTAATTACGAATATTATAAATATATCAATTTTGTGATTTTTATCATTTATACGGCGATTGCCTTAATTTGTTACAATGTCATTGTTTTGAATCCTTTACCCCAGTTGTTCATCAAATAATATTATAATCAATACGAATATTGCTTTTTAATTAAACCAAACAAATAGCAGGAGTGCTCATGAAAAGGCTATTAATTCTCGGTGCAGGTACGGCAGGTACCATGATGGCAAATAAACTTTTACATCAACTCGATCAAAATGAATGGAAAATTACTATGGTTGACAAGCATGAAACCCATTATTATCAACCCGGTTTTCTTTTCATTCCATTCAATATCTACTCATGTCACGATGTGGTTAAACCGAAAAGAGATTTTGTGCCTGCAGAGGTTGAATATATCAATTCAAATATCGAAATTATTGAACCGGAAAAAAATCAGGTTAAGCTGTCAAATAAAAAAGTTATCCAGTACGATATACTTATTATAGCAACCGGTTCGCGCACGGTTCCCGAGGAAACCGAGGGATTAAAAGATGCCGGTTGGTATCAAAACATTTTCGATTTTTACACCATCGAAGGCGCTTGCAATCTACAAAAATTTTTCAAGCACTGGGAGGGTGGAAAATTGGTTTTGAATATCACTGAGATGCCGATAAAATGTCCTGTCGCACCGCTGGAATTTTTATTTCTGGCAGATTGGTGGTTTACTGAAAAAGGCATGAGGGATAAAGTCGATCTCACGTTTGTTACACCGCTTCCCGGTGCTTTCACCAAACCCAAGGCAGCTCAAATTTTAGGATCATTTTTAGATGATAAAAATATTCACCTTCAAGCCGAATTTAGTACCGGGCGAGTGGATCACGCAAACAACAAAATTATCTCCTGGGATGACAAAGAAATTGAATATGACGTCCTCGTAACCGTTCCGGTCAATATGGGCGATCCGGTGATTGAACACTCCAACCTCGGTGATGAATTAGGTTTCGTACCGACACACAAACACACATTACAATCCAAAAATCATGAAAATATTTTTGTTATCGGTGATGCCACGGATCTTCCGTCTTCAAAAGCCGGATCGGTTGCTCATTTTCAGGCGGATGTTCTCACTGAAAATATTATCAGTTATATTGAAGGATTACCGCTTGAAGAGTCTTTCGACGGACACGCTAATTGTTTTATCGAATCCGGTTTTGGCAAAGGATTGCTTATTGATTTTAATTACGATGTCGAACCCCTGCCCGGGAAATTCCCCTTGCCGGGAATAGGTCCTTTTTCACTGTTGCAAGAGACTAAAATGAACCATTGGGGAAAAATGATGTTTCGATGGATTTATTGGAATATGTTGTTAAAAGGTCAGGAACTCCCCATCGAAGCCCAAATGACCATGGCCGGTAAAATCAAATAGAAAAGGAGGATCGTGTGGATAAAGATATTGCATTACTCCATCAGAAAATTGATTTTCTGACCGAGCAGATTTTGGTTTCACAGCGCCGTCAAAAAGAAATGGAGGAATTAAAACAGGATCTTACACCAATTATGGGTGATCTTTTTAAAACGGCGGTGGAGGAGCTGGAACAAGTCGCAACCCATTTCACCTATGAAGATCTGATTTTCCTGATCAAAAAATTATTGCGCAACACTCGCAATTTAATTGTTCTTTTCGAACAAATGGAAAGTGCGCGGGATTTTTTACAGGATGCTGTTCCACTCGGTAAGGATATTTTTAACACTTTGCTGGACAATATGGAAGAGCTGAATAAAAAAGGCTATTTTGAACTGTTGAATACTCTACTCAATACGCTGGATCATATCATGTCTTCAATGACACCGGATGATTTTAAAAAAGTTGCGCAATTCACAGAAAAATTTGTTACAGCGGCAAAACGAATAGTCAATGAACCGCAAGAAAAGGTGTCAACTTTCAAACTTTTACGAGAAGCAAACAGTCCCCAGGTCAAGCAGTCGATGGCTATAGGATTAAAACTATTAAAAGCCATCTCATAAAAACAGAATTTTTTTTTACTTTTAAACGTTAAATAAAAAAAACTCATATAGGAGAACGTTATGTCAACAAAAGTAATTGCCAATGTAGAGGTCGAAATTGACACGGAAGGTTTTATGACAAATCCCGATCAATGGACCAAGGAGATAGCCAGTGCTATCGCCAAGGAAGAGGGTGTGGAACTCACGGAAGCCCATTGGAAAGTGATAAACTTTATTCGCAAAGATTACAGCGAAAAAGGCACTGCCCCTTCGATCCGAAGAATCAACAAGGTGGGTGGCATCTCCACTAAAGATATGTATAATTTATTTCCCGATGGACCGGCAAAAAAGGCAGCAAAAATTTCAGGTCTTGGGAAACCACAAGGTTGCGTATAATTCAAACAGGAGAAATTTATGGCTATCGAAAAAATGGAACCAATTAAAAAGGTTTCGATTATTATTTCAAAAGGATCTCTGGATGGTGTATACCCCGGCTTAATCATGGCCAATGGGGCACGAATGGAAGGTATTGAAGCGACTGTATTTTTTACTTTTTTCGGCATGGATGCTATTGTAAAAAATAAACAAAAGAAAATAAAGATTGCCACAGTCGGTAATCCCGGTATGCATATGCCGACAATAATCGGAATGATTCCCGGAATGTCTGCTATGGCGACAAAGATGATGCAAAAGAAAATGGATGAACTGGATATCCCCCCTGTTGATGAATTTATTGAAATGATCAGTGATGCGGGTGCAGAACTTTATGCATGTAAAGCGACTGTGGACATGTTTGGATTAACAGAAAAGGATTTTGTTTCTCAGGTAAACGGTATCATCAATGTGGCCACTTTTTATGAAAAATCTGCCGGTGCCCAAATAATTTTTACATGATTACTGCACATAGGTATTATATATAACCATTTGAAGATTTTATGAGGTTGTTGAAAAAGTTTAGATTTTCAAACATTGTGAAAATTTAACAAAACTTTGATTATTTGTTGCGACAAAATGAACACACATATTCGAATTCGACGAATAAAAAAACGTGATACAATCCCATTTTTTATCACTCCCATTCCTCTTTTGAATCGCACCAAGACTTGCTATTCAAAAATTTGAAAAATTTCAAAAATTTGATAACTCCCTTTCTTTTTATTTTACTTAAGCTAAAAAAAAACAACGATTGTAATTTCGGCATTACTTTTGCAGTTTTTACTAAAAACTGGAACACATCATATGCAAAGATTAATATTTATCATTATCCTCATTGCCGGTTTGGCCTGTCACAAGGCGAACGTTTTTGAACCGAGTCAAACCGATAGCGGTAAAACATATATCGTCAGCAATGAAGACACGGTTATCGCGGTAAAGATATATGATCCCAACTCAGGCATTAAAAACCTGTTTGTTGAAAAAGACGGCAGAGCGGTCGTAAATAACTTTGACTCATTCCTGGAAAAACGGACATTTTTAACCGACAATGAAATTGAAAAGATTGTCCGAACGTTTAATGACAATAATTACCAAACCTTTGACGATCCTCCACGCAGGGAAAATTTGGATATTTTTCCCCACTATGATATATACTTTAGCGATGGTCAGTACAAAAAAACAACGTCAATCATACAAGCGCCAACGCTGGAAAGCAATAATCCGTTTATCACCGAAATAAATAGAATATCTGAGCTGATACTCAATGACGGACTTTCCATAGAACTTTTTACATCTGATACCGTGCTCTCCAAACAGGCAGGCCTTTGCATTACTCTCGTTGTAAAAAATATCAATTCAAGCCCAATGGATTTTTTATTCGAATCGGAAACAACTCACGACATCTTTATTAGCACTCAATACCCTGATGGGAATAATTTTATAATATGGAACTTGGCACATAATCGATCGAATAACCTGGTAACGAACGCCCGGACACTTGCGGGAGGATCATCTTCCTCTATATCAGTGATCTGGGACGGCAAAGATAATGATGGTCAAAAAGTGACCGGCCATTTCTATCTCTATGCAGAGGTACTATCCTGGCCGGGTGGTACAACTTTACCCACATTAATTTCTGTTGAATAATACAAATGATATTTTATATTCTTATTAAAGGGCTGGTCCGATAAATAAATGTTATCCTCAAAGGTACGAAAAAAAAACATATACAGCGAAAAATTTTCGCGGTTAATATAAAAATTAAGCTGATAAATAAATAAAAAACAATAGCAATTCTTTGGCAAGTTATTTGATCTCTTTCGTTGGGATAGATATTAAAAAATTTACTGGAGGACCTCATGAGAGTTGTCACATTTTTACTTTTTATATCATCAGCGATTTTCGCCCAAAATATGATTGCCGATATACAACATCCGGTAGATACCGATTTTGGTGTTTATACACCACGGTCGGTAACAATTACACCCAATGCACCCGTCTGTGAATCCGGTGATAATTTGGAAAATGTCGTCAATCTAAGCGATTATGTACTTTCTGATATAGATACGGATTTATTAAAAAAGAACGGCTTTTTTGTTACTCCAGCCACCATGCTGCCCATTATTTCAAGAGCGTCCGGTTTTAACGAAATGTTCGATATTTATAACGATTGCCGGGAAAGCGGTATTCCCATTTTTGTGACATCCGATGCGCTGCTGCACACCTTTCATCTCTGTTTTGACTACATTTTACGTACCTGTGAGGAAAAACGGTTTTATGCCGATCTCGAATTATTATTACATTTACTTTTCGAAGTAACAATGGACCAATATGAAACAGCCACCGACAGTACGGTCCGGCAAGCCTGTCAGAGTAACATGAACTATTTAATCGTTGCCCTCAGGCTGCTGGATCCATCGTTTGTTGAACCCATTAACGGCGGTCCCTATATCGAAGAGTTGACACTCATTGAATCGGCTGCAGGATTTGCCGAATCACCCATCTTTGGCTACGATGAAGATTACTCCCAGTATATCCCGCGAGGCCATTATACCCGGACCGATTCTCTTAAACGGTATTTTAAAACCATGATGTGGCTGGGCCGAATGTCGTTTGCCTGTGAGCTGGTGGCCGATCCGGTCAGCCGTGATGCTACACGCCGGGCTCTTCTACTGATACAGGCCATGCACCACCTAAAAGACAACGGTATCGGCTCCTTTCAACTTTGGGACAACATCTATCAACCGACCGTCTTTTTCGTCGGCAAAAGTGATGATATTACCATTGAAACATATTTTCCGATGGCAGAGGAACTATACAAGCTCGAATTATCACCGGATATTTTTGCGGATGATTCTCTATTAACCCAATTTTTGTTCAAGACTGAAAAACTGCCGGGCTCCGCCATCACTTATCCGGGCCAACCGTCCAAAGGATTCCGCTTTATGGGACAACGATTTATACCCGATTCCTGGATTTTGGATGAACTGGTCTATACAAAAATACCCGATCGAATGATGCCCACCGGTCTGGATGTGATGATTGTTCTCGGCAGTGAAAAAGCATATGAATACCTGCCGCAACAGGACAAAGATAATGTATACTATAATATAAAACTGGACAGCCTGAAAAAAATATTTCGCTCCTATCCCTCTGAAATATGGGCCCAGAATGCCTATTGGAACTGGCTTTATTCTTTGATGCCGTTGCTGGCGGTAAAAGGTGCCGGTTACCCGGCATTTATGCAAAATGCAGCATGGGTGGATAAGGATCTTTATGCGGCACTCGCGTCATGGGCGGAACTTCGTCATGATACGATATTGTATGCCAAACAAAGCGGAACCGACACCGGCATGGATCCGTCTTCTTATGAGGTACAGGGATACGTCGAACCCAATCCCCATTTTTTTGGACGATTGGCGGCTTTAGCTGAATTTATGATGGAGGGATTAAACAATAGAAACCTGTTGTTCGATCAGTTCAAAACATCCCTTGAAAAACTGTCCCGGCTTCTTGATACACTTAAAACAATTTCCGAAAAAGAACTAACCGGTATTTCCTTGAATAGCGATGAATATTTGACAATTTTTGAAATCGGCAAAGACCTCTACGACATCGTCACATTCGGACGGTGGCCCAGCGAAGGTCCGTTCCCCGGTATGGACGATCTTGAACCCATGCCGGTTGTCGCGGATGTTCACACGGAACCGTTTTCTGCAACAGTTCTGGAGGAAGGCGTCGGATACCCGTATGCCATCTATGTGATCTGCAACATCGAAGGGCATCCGATTCTGGCCAAAGGAGCCGGCTTTTCCTATTATGAATTTACCTGGCCCATGAATGACCGCCTGACCGATGAAAAATGGCGTGATATGCTGAAAAAAGGCGAACAACCGAAACGTCCGGAATGGACATCCAGTTTTATGTCTGAACCTGAAAGAGCGAATCCGGCCGCAGAATTTTATTCCTGGCGCAAACCCATGTCTGAATTCGTCAAAACAAATATTTCACCTGAAAAGCCTATCGCGGGAGACACGCTGACGGTTACCATGATATTTTCTAACTGGGAAAGTCAGGGACAGCCGGTCGTCGAACTTTATGACAGCCAAGGCGACAAACACAGTCCGCTTTCCGTTACGGTACAAGACAACAACCAGTCAAAATGGCTGGCGATATTTATGACCGCGACATTACCCGACGGAAGGACATATATCGATATAAATTACAATACAGGATATGGTACCCTGGAATACAGGACCTCCGTTTTCATTCAGCCGGCAAGCAGAATTCATTCGGTTGCAACCAAACCGGAGGAAAAATACCTCTACCAGAACTATCCCAATCCGTTCAATCCGGTAACAACCATAAGATTCGATCTGCCTTACTCGAGCAACGTTGTGCTGGATATTTTTAATGTAAACGGGCGTCTGGTCAACCGGATCTGGGATGGCGATCTGGAATCCGGTTCACATTTTTTGGTGTGGAACGGCCGGGACAGAGAGAACAAAGTGCTGGGCACTGGCGTATATTTTTACCGCATGCGCACAGGTGATTATATTTCTGTTAAGCAAATGTTATTATTAAAATAAGGAGGCTAAAATGAAACAAGCCATTTGTTTATTCTGTGTTATCGCATTAATGACAGGCTGCAGGGATCAAATTCCCATCGATCCACCTCCCGTGACGCCCGTTCAAGTTCGCATTATACTCGAAAAACTGGTGTTTTCACCGAACGAAAAAATAAACATAAAAATTGAAAACCGGGATATCGAACCGGTGTTTTTGGAGGGTTGCAGTGTTTTTTATATATCAGCGAAAAATGATACCGGCTGGAATCCACCGTCGCCGTTTCTGGTTTGTGTGTGGGAGGGTATTGCAAGACAGCTCGATCCCGGAGACATATATAAAGAAAAGCAGCAAATTAGCAATCCAGGAGTTTATAAGATAGCCGCACCGGTTTATTTCGGATGTGAATCCGATAAACCCATCAGCCAGGCAGGTTGCGGCCGGAGTGAGTTGATTTGGTCGCTTCCTCTGACAATCGTTGAAAATTTATAAAACGAAGAGGAGATTTACCATGAAACGTTTGCTATTATTAATGATAATAATAACCTCTTTTTCTCATGCCTTTGCTTCCTTTTATGCTCGAAATTTGACCAATCGGAATCATGACTGGTCAACGTTTGAAATGAAACAATTAAACTGCGAGATCGAGGTCTTTGGGCTGTTTTACCAGACAACAACCAGTTTTGAAATCGGCCTTGTTCCTACACGATGGGATTCGCCATACCCCGGAACTTATGAAATCGTATGGGATTTTGACCTCGTACAGGACGCAGTTATCACCGAATGCTGGATTAAACCTGCCGGCAGTTCGGAATTTATCGCTGCTGAAATCATTGATCTGACCACTGCCGAAAAAAATTATCAAGAGCAATCCCGCACACGGCCGAAACTCCTGTTGCGCCACCGTTATCAACGTCAATGGGACGGTTCCATCATGAGAAGATTCCAAATGACGTTTGCACCTGTTACGCTTTCGCAAACGCCGGTCATAAAAATTCGTTACCTCTTGCCCTGCCTGCCCTATTACAACGTTCGCCGGCTATCAGTTCCTTTGAACGAATACAGTGCGTACGTTCAGTGCAGGCCTACAATGTTTTTAACAGACCATGATAATCCCAATTTTATGCCGATAAATATCGCGAATGTTTACGCA
>JAFGEC010000239.1 GCA_016931775.1 Candidatus Zhuqueibacterota bacterium
TAACCGTTTATGGTTCCCTGCACATGCAGTAAACCTTTTTCAATAGCGAGCAGTGAATTGGCCACCGCCACATCCCCATCGTTGTGGGTGTGAATGCCCATTGGAACGGAAATTTGTTTCGCATGGGTTTCTTCAATAATACGAATCAAGGTGGACGGCAATGTACCGCCGTTTGTATCGCATAGCACCAGGCATTCGGCTCCGGCTTCCTGAGCGGCTTTCAGAGTTTTGATGGCATATTCGGGATTGTCGAGGTAACCGTCAAAATAGTGTTCCGCATCGTAGATCACTTCCTTGCCCTTGGATTTCAGATAGGCAACCGAATCGTAAATGATTTCCAGATTTTGCTCGAGAGTCGCCCGGAGACCATGTTCTACATGCAAGTCCCAGGTTTTTCCAAAAATGGTCACAACCGGCGTGTTTGAATCCAACAACAACCGGATATTATGGTCCTCTTCCACCTTGGACTTGACGCGGCGCGTGCTGCCGAAAGCGGCTATCTTGGCGTTTTTCCATTTGAGTTTGGCTGCTTCGTGAAAAAATTCGACATCGGTCGGATTGGAACCCGGCCAGCCTCCTTCGATGTAATCCACCCCAAAATCATCCAGTTTTTTGGCAATTTTTAGTTTATCATCCACCGAGAAGGAAATCCCCTCACTCTGGTTCCCATCGCGCAGGGTGGTATCGTATATGGAAATTTTTCCGGACATAATTATCTCCCAGGTTCTGGTTTATAGAAAAAGTTTCACGTTTTCCGCCAATAGCCGGCCCATTTCGGTAGTGGACAGTTTTTTACCCCCTTCGATGAGGATATCCGCCGTGCAGTACCGGTCCTGTAAAGCTTTGGCGATGGCTTTTTCCACGGCATGCGCCTCATGGGCCATATTCAGAGAGTGCTCCAGCATTATGGCCGCCGAACTGATAGTAGCAATAGGATTAGCAATATTCCGGCCTGCAATATCCGGCGCGGAACCGTGCACAGGCTCGTATAGCGCCGTGTCCGAACCCAAACTGGCCGAAGGCAGCATTCCCAGCGAGCCGGTGAGCATGGCAGCGACATCACTCAGAATATCGCCGAACATGTTACCGGTTAAAATAACATCGAACTGGGACGGTTGTCGGACAAGTTGCATGGCACAATTGTCAACGTACATGTGGTTCAGTTCCACATCGGGGTATTTTTCAGCCGTTTCCACAACAATTTTACGCCAGAACTGCGAAACCTCGAGCACATTTGCCTTGTCGACCGACATCACTCTTTTGCTTCGTTTTTGAGCGGCTTCAAAGGCGACTTTGGCAATCCGTTCCACCTCGTTTTTTGTATAGACCATGGTGTTTAGTCCTCGTCCGCCGGAATTTTCGATTCCACGCGGTTCGCCGAAATAGACACAGCCGGTCAATTCACGGACGATCAGCAGGTCGACACCCTCGATAACCTCTCTTTTCAAACTCGATGCATCGGCGAGACCGGGATAAACCTTGACGGGCCGCAGATTGGCAAACAGGCCCAAGCCGGCGCGTAAATTCATCAGGCCTTTTTCAGGCCTTTTCTCAGGTGGTAGATTGTCGTATTTGGGCGCTCCGATGGCACCCAATAGCACGGCATCACATTGTTTACATAAAGCCAGTGTTTCTGCGGGCAGCGGCGTGTCGTATTTATCAATAGCCACACCGCCCACGTCCGCATATAAATATTCAAATTTTATTTTTTTAACCTCGGCAATACAATTTAGAACCGTTACAGCCTGTTCCACCACCTCCGGTCCAATCCCGTCACCAGGTAGGATTGCCAGTTGATATTGGTCTTTCATTACACCAACCCGCGTGCTTTAATCCATGGCATCAATCCACCCGCCTGAATAAGCTCCTTCATAAATTCGGGGAATTGTGTGGATTCAAAGGTTCGATCCGAATATGTAATTTCACCGTTTTCAAAATCGATATCGATTTTTTCGCCGTCCTTGACCGGGATGTCCTCGTGGCATTCTACAATGGCAAGGCCGATATTGATTGCATTGCGGTAAAAAATACGGGCAAAGCTTTTGGCCACCACGCAGGAAATTCCGGCAGCCTTGAGTGCAATGGGTGCGTGTTCGCGAGACGAACCGCAACCAAAGTTTTTACCCGCCACAATGGCGTCGCCCGGTTGTACTTTTTGCGGGAAATCCGCATCGGCATCTACCATGCAATATTTTGCCAGCTCTTTTGGATCGAACGTATTTAAGTAACGGGCCGGAATGATCAAATCGGTGTTTATATCGTCTCCAAAAGTCCATACTTTGGCGGTTATTTTCTTTTCCATAATCGTTTACCTCCCGTTAAGTGATTCCGGTGAACTGATATATCCTGTAACGGCAGTCGCAGCGGCGACGGCGGGACTGGCCAGGTATACCTGGCTTTTTATGTGCCCCATTCTGCCGGTGAAGTTGCGGTTTGTGGTTGCTACGGCGACCTCACCTTCCGCTAAAATGCCCATGTGTCCGCCCAGACAGGGTCCGCAGGTGGGTGTAGAAACCGCCGCTCCGGCCTTGATAAAAGTTTCTATCAAACCTTCGTGCATGGCCTGCAGGTAAATTTGTTGAGTTGCCGGAATAACGATGAAACGAACGTCCGGCGATACCTGTTTATTTTTGATAATCGCTGCTGCAATACGCAGATCTTCGATGCGTCCGTTGGTACACGAGCCCAGCACGACCTGATCGACTTTGATCTCACCCAGCCGGCTCACCGGTTTTGTATTGGATGGCAGGTCGGGACACGCCACAGTCGGCTCCAGGGCCGATGTGTCGATGTCGATGATACGTTCGTATTCCGCACCGGTATCGGATGTATACACTCTGGGCTCCCGTTTCGCACGGGCCTTGTAATAGTCAAGCGTTTTTTTGTCGGCAACAAAAATACCGTTTTTACTACCGGCCTCAATAACCATATTGGCCATGGTCAACCGACCCTCAATCGATAAATTTTCAATGCCCTCACCGCAAAATTCAAGTGACTTGTAAAGCGCACCGTCCACTCCAATTTGTCCGATCAGGTGAAGGATCATATCTTTACCCGAAATCCATTTACCCGGTTTACCGTGGTAAACGACCTTGATAGATGGTGGGACCTTGAACCATGTTTCTCCGGTAATCATGGCCGCGGCCATATCCGTACTGCCCACTCCTGTGGCAAAAGCACCGATACCGCCGTAGGTGCAGGTATGTGAGTCCGCTCCAATGATACAATCGCCCGGTACAACAAGTCCCTGTTCCGGCAGCAGGGCATGCTCCACGCCCATTTTACCGATCTCGAAAAAATTGACGATCCCGTATTTTGCCGCAAATTCGCGCATCAGTTTTACCTGTTCGGCCGATTTGATGTCCTTGTTGGGTGTAAAGTGATCCGGCACCAGAGCGATACGGGCGGGATCAAAGACCTTTTTTGCACCGATTTTTTCAAATTCCGCAATGGCAGGTGGGGCCGTTATATCGTTTGCCAGTACAAAATCCAATTTTGCCGTTATTAAATCTCCGGGTGTCACTTTGTTTTTTCCCGCGTGCTGCGCCAATATTTTTTCTGTTATTGTCATTTTCTTTCTCCGGTTTATCTTTTTTTCGTCTTTTTTTCCATATACAGAATTCGATTAATGGCGTTTAGATATGCTCGAATACTGGCTTCGATCACATCGGTACTGGCACCACGTCCGAGAATTTTTTCGCCGTTCTGGGCAATACGCACGATCACTTCACCCATGGCATCCTTGCCGCCCGTCACCCCTCTGAGTGAATACTCAATCAGTTTTACATTAAGGTCGACGATTTTGTCCACCGCCTTGTAGGCGGCATCAACCGGTCCATCCCCCACAGCGGCTTCCTGTAAAAGTCCATCTTTGGTTTTTAATCCGATCGTTGCTGTGGGAACAGCCTGGTTGCCGCTCAGAATGTGAAAGTATTCCAGTTCGTAGGTCTCTTCGATTTCCATGTGCTCATCGCCAACCAGCGCCGTTAAATCTTCGTCGTACACTTCTTTCTTTTTATCGGCGATCTGCAGGAAGCGATAATAGATATGTTCCAACTCTTCCTTGGTTAAATTGTAACCCAGTTCTTCCAAACGTTTTTTCAAGCCATGCCGTCCCGAATGCCTACCCAACACGATGGCGTTGGAGTCTAATCCAATGTCGGTGGGGCTCATGATTTCGTAGGTTGTGGCATCCTTGATGACGGCGTCAACGTGAATTCCCGCCTCATGCGCGAATGCGTTAGCGCCGACGATAGCTTTGTTGCGTTGAACGGGAATTCCCATCAGATTACTTACCATGCGGCTTGTGTGCATGATTTCCTTCGTGTTGATGGTTGTATTCTTTTTGAAAAAATCCTGCCGGGTTTTTAACGCCATCACGACCTCTTCCAGTGAGGCATTACCGGCCCGCTCACCGACACCGTTTATGGTCACTTCTACCTGTTGGGCGCCGTTGAGAACCGCCGA
>JAFGEC010000240.1 GCA_016931775.1 Candidatus Zhuqueibacterota bacterium
CGCCGTGATGCGTACCTATACGTATGACCCGTTCGGCGATGGCCTCACCGAAACGCAGGCCGCCAACGCGCCGACCAACGCCTTCCTGTTTACCGGCCAGTGGTACGACACCGAGATCGGCCAATACTGCCTCCGCGCCCGCATGTACGACCCCGCCCTCATGCGTTTCACAACTCGCGATCCGCAGAACGGCAAATTCACCGAACCAATAACCCTGCATCGGTATCTATATTGCTTAAATGACCCAATTAACCGTATTGATTTAACTGGAGAATTTAGTGTTGGCGAGTTGTGTTCAACGATGTTTACTAATGGTCTTATAAATGGTGCACTTAGTGGAATTGCTTCTTGGGCTACCGGTGATGGTTTCCTGGATGGTTTTGCAGGTGGTTTTATGACAGGTGCCATAACAGGAGGTGTTGCCAATAGTATCACACAAGTTGCAGGTATATTAGGTGGTGCCATGAAAGCAGGGAGTGTTGCCGCTAAATTTATTGAGAAGTTCCAAAATCTTCCACCTATTGGGAAAAGCGCTCTCAAGAGTATTTTTAATAATTCGATAGGTACTGGAGTTGGTGTCGTTGATGATTTAGTAAATGGCAACGACATTGATCCCGGGAAATTGTTTTCAGATTTAGTGACTAATGTTGTTTTGGGGACTGTTGCTGATTTTGGTGCGAATAAAATAAAAAATCGTCTTACCGCAGATAAATTGGAAGAAGTGCGTTGGTTGTATCATTGGATGAATCAAAACAGGCATTACAGTAATTCACAGCAAAAGGGATTAGTGGATGCAGTTACAAAATCAGATAGGGCCATCATTAACTTGTTCTCTGGTGCTATTGAAAGTTTGTTCCCTGATGCTGTGAGGACTGCATGGGATCGTGGCCATGTTTCTACGAATCCTTACGATTAATCGTTATGGGATCATAACTCAATGTTATTTTTAGTTAAATTTCCATGAATCTTAAAAACACATAGAGACTACAAAACATGAAAAAGGCGATACTATTTTTTTATTGTATTTCGTTGATTTTAATTACGTTGGCATTGTATGCATTATTTAAGCTATATGAGCAAAATGTTAATCTTGCCGAATGTAAAAAAATTGACAATGTCATAATTGTTCACAGTGAAATTGACAGCAGAACATCGAAAACATCAAGGTATCAAACGACAAGACATGAATATTATCCTCAGATTGAATTTGAATACAAAATTAACAGTAAATTGTACAGGAGTCGTCGTTTTTTTGCTGATGGCTTGAGGATGGTTTTCGATGACGAGATCAAAGCTCAAGAATTTTTGTCAAAGTATCCAGTTGGCACTAAAACAGTTGCATATTATCATCCCAACTTTCCTGCTAAAGCTTTTCTCAATAATCACCCCTCTTTTTCTTACTGTACATATACTCTGATATTTAGCACAGGAGCCTATTTTATTATATGGTTTTGTTTTTTTATCGAGCAGGAAATAGGCCGAAAAGTTAGCTGGTTAAGGCGCGTTGTTTTAATTGGATGGTGGTTTTTAATGGGGATTTTATGTTTTGGTTATTATATGAAATATTCTGAAAACATTAAGACTTGGGTCATTTGTATTGCATCATTGTATGCAGCTTTTGGAATGTTGTGGATTTATTTTTTATCAATGCCCATCATGCTTCCTGTCACAAAAGAAATCGAAGATGTTTACAGTCAATATAAATAGGAGAAATAAATGTGTCAGGAATCTTTTCTGATTAAAGATGATGTATTTTATTGCTAAGTTCGAGCGAGGAAAAAGCATAATGACGAATAAATACCTTATTACAATTATCTTAGTGGTCACGAGCATGCTTTTGTCGACTGCCCGGGCGGATACTGATATTACGTTTTACGGGCGTGTGGTTGACGGCGACAATGCTCCGATTGCAGCCGCTTCCGTGAAGGCACGCATCCAGTCTGCTGACAAGTCCGAAACGATCACCGTTTCGACCGATGCCGACGGCCAATTCAGCATAACCGGCGCCGGCGAGTCTCTCCAGATTCTCACCATCTACAAAAAAGCTACATCTTCTACAAAGACGGCAATAAACAGCACCTGTTTCAATACGCTGCCGACGACGGCCTGCCGGCATTTCAGCCCGACCCCCAAAATCCGCAGACCTACCGTCTCGATAAACCGGGAAAAGCCAAAAAAATCCAAACCTATCGCACATTCCACTTCAGTCCGCTCAAAGAATCCGTTTATAAGATCGACCTGGCCAGCGATACTTCGCCGAAAATGAAAAAGACTAAAGTCCCCGATGCGGTTCTTCAAATTCCCGAAGTGCGCAAAATGATGGAAAAAAACAGCTGCAGGGGCAGCATTCCCAAGCCGAAAGATACAGCCGATCCGAATACAATGGATGATATCCAGATCACGGCCGATTTCACCAGTGATCCCAATGCCGTAATTATCCTGAAAGCTCTCACGCCTGAAACCGGCCTGGTTGTCTCGGATGGATTGTCCCTGGCCGCCCCCCAAAGCGGATACAAGCCGCAAATCCGAATCCAAATCCCCCTGCAGGAAGTTAATACCGTAAAAAAAGACATTTATATCCGTGCCCGCGGCGGAGAAATCATTTCGCAAATGTCTCTCACGGTATCTCCCAAAGATGATGGTTTCGTCGCCAAAACAGCGATCAAATCCAATCTCGACGGCTCAGCAGAATTTGCACCATCCGGTTTCATGGCCGCCCCCGGCACTAAAACATGGCAGCAGCAACAGCAGCGCATGCAAAAAGCCCAGGAAAAACACGACATACGAAACAGTACTGCCCCCAAAGATGATGCTGTAAACCAATAAACTCTTTGTGCAGTTGTCAAATATTGGGCCCAAATGTTTCACGAGGCATAGACGGACCATCTGTAAGGTTCCGGTGAACTGCACCTCTGTAAAAAAATTATGCGACGGCTTTGTTGGCTGATTCCTCCGGTTTTTTCCAGTTCGAAGGCAGCAGCTCATCGATTTTGCTCGCCGGGCAGGTTGTCACCTTTTCGAGAACATCCCGGAAGTAGGCGAACGGGTCAATGTCGTTCAATTTACAACTGGCCACCAAGCTGTAAAGATGCACTTGGCCGAGACCTTACGTTGAAAATGATTTATTACTACAGCGACCGCCGGACAGTCAAGAAGACATTGGACGATTGGTGCCGCATGGCCCAAACCGTTGACCA
>JAFGEC010000241.1 GCA_016931775.1 Candidatus Zhuqueibacterota bacterium
AAAATGGATGAATGTCATGGCAACAGCCAGTCCGATAATATTGATGGCCGAATAAGTCTTGTTTTTTGCCATATTGCGAAATGCGGTTTTAATATAGTTTTTAAACACGCAACCTCCGAATTCAAGGATCAATGATCTGTGAATGGTAATCGGTGAACAATGATTAGTGAACAATATGCTAGTGAATAGTCATTTTTACTCAGTTTTTTATTCCGATTCTCGTTTTTTCAATATGGTGTAAAGGATTCTTGCGATCTCGTCTGCGTCATCGAATAAACTGTTAAATGCTTTTTTCTCGATATACTCCGTGTCTTTTAGCAAAGATAACCAGTATTTGGTTTCGAGGCATTCTTTGTAAGCGATTGAAATTTTATTCGAGAAATCAGCTTTTGAAATCCCCCCATTCGCTTCGGCAATGTTGGCGGCAATTGACGTCCCGCATCGTAATAATTGCTTTGATAACACAAACTCTTTTTTTTCATTTAGCAAGTATTTATACGTTTTAACTACCCTTATCGCAAAGTTGTATGCTTTATCATATATTATCGTTTTCTTCATTTCACTTATTCATTTTTTTGTTCTTATTACTTCTAATGATCACTGTTAACTGATCACTGTTCATTGTTTATTGATCATTGCTCACTGTTCATTGATTACTGTTCATTGTCACTGATCCACCCGTCCAGCAAATGAATAATCCTGTTTCCATATTCAGCCTTTTTTTCATCATGGGTAACCTGGATGATGGTGGTACCTTCTTCGTTTAATTTTTTCAACAGATCCATAATTTCAAATCCCTGCTGGGAATTGAGGTTGCCCGTCGGTTCGTCCGCCAGGATAAGTTTGGGTTTGATGATCAAAGCGCGTGCAACAGCAACCAGTTGTTGTTGACCGCCGGACAGCTGGCTGGGGAACAGGTCTTTCTTGGCGACAATGTTGAACCGGTCCAGCATGTCCGCCACCATACTTTTTCGCTCACTTCCCTTGACCTTTTTGTATAAAAGCGGTGTTTCCAGGTTTTCGTAAACGGTCAGATCGTCGATTAAATGGTACTGCTGGAACACAAATCCGATATTCAGCTGGTGCAGCCGGGTGCGGTCTTTTTCTTTGAGTTTATGCACCGGTTGATCGTAAAAATAATATTCACCGCCCGACATATCATCCAGCATGCCCAGAATGTGCAGCAGGGTGGACTTGCCCGCACCGGATGGTCCCATGATGCTGATAAACTCGCCCTGGGCGATTTTTAAATTTATATTTCGCAAAACGTATGTTTTTACAAATTTATTGGAATAATACTTTTCAAGGTCTGCCAGTTTTATCATGATATTCTCCGTAAGAAAAAAAGGGTAAAATTCTTTATTGGTTATTCGTATCGTAATGCTTTAATTGGATCCTCCGACGCCGCTTTGTGAACCTGAAATATTTAATAAAACATATGTTTTGTCTTTTTTAACCGACCGGGATAAAGTTCTGAATAATCTCATTATATGCCTTTATGGTTTATAAATGAAAATTACAATACTAAACTTTAAACATGAAACTCTCCGTTAAAATTTTCCGTTACGATTTTACCGTCGAACAGATGAATCGTGCGGTTGCCATATTCGGCATAGGTTGGTGAGTGGGTTACCATGATGATGGTGGTGCCGGCTTCGTTCAGTTGGGTGAGAATGTTCATTACTTCATCTCCGTTTTTCGAATCCAGGTTGCCGGTCGGCTCGTCGGCCAGAATTACAGCCGGATTGGCCACCACGGCCCGTCCCACGGCCACACGCTGTTGCTGTCCGCCGGAAAGCTGTTGAGGAAAATGGTTGCGGCGGTGCATGATCTCCATGCGCTCCAGAACCGCCTCTACTTTTTTCTTGCGTTCCGAACCTGACACTTTGAGATAAAGCAGCGGCAGTTCGACATTTTCGTATACGGTCAATTCATCGATGAGATTAAAACTTTGAAACACAAAACCGATGTTACCTTTGCGTAAATTGGTACGTTTGCGTTCGTTCAGCTTTGACACTTCATTGTCGAGGAAAACGTATGTTCCGCCATTCGGTGAATCGATAAGCCCCAGTAAATTCAATAGGGTGGATTTACCGCAACCGGACGGTCCCATAATTGAGACGAATTCTCCTTTTTTAACACTAAAATTGATGTTGTTTAAAGCCAAAGTTTCAATTTCTTCGGTACGGTAAATTTTGTTGATGTTGGTCATAGTGATCATGATTTTTCTCCGTCTAGATAGTTTGTGTCCTTTTCAAAATTCCATAATGTTTTTCTTTTTAAATCGGCAACTTGCAATTGATATGTTATAAATGCATCCAGATAAGCCAGCTGGCTGGTAGCGAGCCTTTCCTGTTCCAGAGCCAGTTCCTGACTGTTGATATCGCCGTTTTCGAACCGCTTTTTGCTGATGTTGTATGTCAATTCCGCCACCTGTTGATTTTGACGGTATATTTTGAGCCGGTTTTTTGCCTCCTCCACACTTCTCACCACATCTCGAACTTCGCGGATAATTTGCTGTTTTTTGTTTTCCAGATAGAGCTCGTTATCACGCAATTCGGCCATGGCTTTTTGTTCCAGCGACGAACCGCGTCCCCAGTCGAAAATTGGGTATGAGAGAGTCAATGTGACACCGCGGTTCGGCTGTCTGTCGATAAAATTATCAAAAGACGAGTAAAACAATTCCCGTGTGGCCTGACTGTTGATCGTACTCACACCGGTAAAATCGTAATACGCGGAGATGTTGCCCTTGATCTCGGAAAAACGCCGGGCGCGTTTGAGTTCAATCTGGGCCAGTTTTATGTTCAGTTCCGATTCTTCGAGTTCCAGCCGGTTTTTCAGAGCGGATCGGATGGCTTTGCCCAGATCGACTTTAAAGGTGTCGTACTGGAGTGCGGTTTCTATTTCAATCAGCTCATCCAGATCCAGGCCGATGAGTAATTTGAATTGGTCTTTTTCCCGCTCCAGCCGGTTGATGGATTCCGACAATTCCGCATCGCTCTTGGCCAGGTCAACCTGGGTGCGCAGGACATCCACTTCCGGAATCCGGCCGGTTTGTTCCTTTATTTTTGCTATCCTCAGTGCCTCTCTGGCGTTGGTCTGTTTTTCCCCCGCGATTTCAACAATGCGCGTTGCCTTGTATAAAAGAAAAAATCCTTCGGTAACCTGATACACGATATCCATTTGTCCGCGTGTAAAACGGCTGGATTCCCGCTCGTAGTAATATTCAGCTTCCCGCAAGCCCTCTCTGAGTTTGTTTGCGGTTAAAATGGGCTGATTGAAGGAGAGTGTCAGACTGGAGTACGCTTTGCTGGTTTTAAGTGTTTGGTAGTTTTGCATGGCCAGCATTGTGCTCAGGTTGTCGCGGTAAAGTGAAGAGGAGAGAGCAAAATTTCCACCGGTCGGAAGCATATAGGTAAAAGACAAGTCACCGGCAAACATCACCGAGCCGACCGAATTATAGACCGGCAGGCCGTTGGCCTGGGGAATGGGGGAGACCATTTCATTCCACGCAGGCGCGCTGATATTCGCATCGATTCGCGGCTTAAATTCAGCCCTGTAATACTGAATGTTGTACTGCATTGCCAGCTTGCTTTCCTGGAAAGATTTGATGGTATAGCTTTTATTAAGGGCAATGTCTATGGATTCCTCATATGACAGAATCCGGCCGGTAACGGTAAAAAAAAGTCCGGTTAAAAAAACGATGAATATAATTAAACATTTATGCATTTTTTTCGCTCTTATTTTAAAATCAGTTTTTTGGCGTCACCATAATTTTCGTACGACGATGTGATCACTTTTTCGCCTTCTTCCAAACCCTCCAGCACTTCATAAAACTCGGTGTTGCGGCGGCCGATCTGAATGTCGCGTTTAGTGGCAAGATCGCCTGAACCATTCACAACATAAATCCACTGCCCCCCGGTTTCCTGGAAGAAACCTCCGCGATCGATGGTGAGTTGTTCCGATAACCCGCCCAGGGCCAGCCGTGGGTGAACCGTCAGGCCGCGTCTTATTCCCGCCGGCACCTCATCTGTAAATACCAGATCGATGTTGAAGCGTCCATCGGTAATCTCGGGAAATATTTTGGATATTTTCAGCTCGTATAAACTGCTGGAAAACTCAAACTCGGCGGTCTGACCGATATCGACGCGAGGCAGATAGTGCTCGTCGATGCCGGCTCTGATTTTAAAGCCATCCAGCACATCGATCTGTCCGATCCGCTCGCCGGCTGTTTTAATTTCACCCGTGTATTCCGCATTTAACGATGTGAGCTGTCCGCTGGCCGTTGCGGCTATGGTCAGGTTTTCCAGCCGCTGTTTGGTAATTTGTAAATTTTCCTGCAATCGCCTTAACGATCCCGCAAGCTGATCTATTTGAATGGCCATCATGATTGAATCATACTTGGCCGATTCAATAGCCAATTCTTTTTTCCGGAGATTGTAGTCGTATATGTCTTTTGAATCTTCGTACTCCTGCCGGGAAATAATTTTATTTTCCAGTAACATTTGATTCCCATTAAATGTTCTTTTGGATTTTTTAATTTCATAGTCCAGGTCGGCTAGTTTGTTATATAAATCGATTTTTTGACGGTCCATTTTTAAACGTGTATTGCGCAGCTCGTTGCTTTGATCCAGCATCGACGCCTGCTGCTGCATGACATTCAAACGCAAATTTGTGTTTTCAAGCCGGACAATCGGATCGCCCAGTTTGACCATTTCTCCGGCTTCGGCATAAATTTCATCGACACGTCCGCCTTCCAGTGCATCCAGATAAACTGTTTTGATGGGAATAACCGTCGCTGTAATCGGTATCCGTTCCTGGAATTCTCTTGCGGTCACTGTAGAAATCGTTAACCGTTCTTTTTTTACGTTAAGTTTTGAGCTATAGTCTCCAAAAAGAAACGTATATCCCACAAATAAAACAAATAGAGCCGCTATACTATAAATCGCAATTTTTTTCGGCGTCCATTTTTTCTTTTTTATGATTCGGTCCATTTTTTTCCTTGTATTTATTGTTGTTTTAATTAACCTATAGCATAAAACGTGCCAATATTGTTTTTATTGAATTTATGAATATAATGCCTTTGAAAAATAAAATGTATTTATCCGAAAACATACAGAGAGTGTTCGAATTCGTGCACTTTTACTTGCTTTTGATTATTCGGGTGATATATTCATTATAACGGCAAGGTATCAAAAGAAAATCAAGGCAAAAAGTGGTTGAGAGTGTTTGATGCGATTTTTACCACTAAAATACAATAGAATTGAGGTTTATCATGAACGTCTCCACAGGAACCGTTCTGGTTGTAGATGACAACCAGGACATTTTAACAGCCGCCCGGCTCTTGCTCAAACAGAACCAATACACCGTTCATACGGAAAAGGCGCCGGACTCTATTCCCACATTGTTAAAGCATGAGAATTACGACATTATTCTTTTGGATATGAATTTCACCAGTGATGCCACCAGCGGTTCGGAGGGTTTTTATTGGCTGGAGCGGATTATGGAATTGGATCCATCGGCTGTGGTCATATTGATGACCGCCTATAGTGATGTGGATATTGCAGTACGCGCTATGAAATCGGGAGCCACCGATTTTATCGAAAAACCCTGGAAGAATGAAAAATTGCTGGCCACGCTCTCTGTTGCCAAAAATTTACGCCAATCACGGCGCGAGGTGGATACACTGCGCAACAAACAGCTCCAGCTGGCAGCCGATCTGGACCAGCGGTATCATGAAATGGTGGGAACGAGTCCGCC
>JAFGEC010000024.1 GCA_016931775.1 Candidatus Zhuqueibacterota bacterium
CTGCGGGGCGATTGAAAGTGAATTAAGGAGAAAGTCCACCATAAACTTTCACTTATTGTAACACGTGGACTCGTAAAATTATTCCGGCGACCAAAAACTCATTGCACCGTGAACATCCCTGGCCTGCGCCTGAATCCGGAATAAAGATTATAATTGTAGGATGCTGTTCTACCACAATATAAATATTTTTCAGTCCGTATTCTATTTCGGCCGAGCCTTTTCCACCAGGGATTTCCTTCCACTTTTTCCCGTGTTGAATTGCTTCAAAATCAATTCCGCTTCACGAAACGGTACCGTGATAAAGGAAAACTCGGGCTGTATGAGAATATCCTGAATTTTATCCGGTTGGATTTTTACTCTATCCCGGATAAAATGGATAATTTTTTTCGGCGTCATCTTATCCTTTTGTCCCCGAGCGATAAAAAGCCGGGTTTTCCCGGAAATCACAGGTTGCACATCACGAATCTCATTGTAACTGCCGCGGTCCAGCTCTTCGGCAAAAGCCAATTTAAGCAATGCGGCCAGAACCTGTTCGGGCTGGTTCTCTGCCAAAAGCTTTTCCGCCATGGGTAAAAGATCGTGGGCCAGTTCGGATTCGATAAGCTCCTGCACATCGGTGTGAATGCGTTTCTTTTTTGCTCGAATGATATCGCGTATTTTGGGTAATTTTTCCCGCCGAATAGTGGATTTCGTTTTTCGACCGATAAATTCAAGTTTATTCTCTTCCTCCGGGGTAATAAAAGTTACTGCCGTTCCCTCTTTACCGGCCCGCCCGGTGCGGCCGATACGATGGATATACGCGTCCGGATCCTGCGGTAAGGCATAGTTGATCACATGGGTCAAATCACTTACATCCAATCCCCTGGCCGCAACATCGGTTGCCACTAAAACGTTGATGAGCTTATTTTTAAAACGCCCCATCACCTTTTCCCGTTGCGATTGCACCAGTTCACCATGCAGGGAATCAGCGTCATATCCTCTGTCCAGCAGACGATGAGCGATACGGTCCGCATCCAGCCTTGTGCGACAAAAGACAATACCGTAAAACCCGTCCTCAATGTCCATTATCCGGCACAAGGCTTCAAACTTATTCTCCTCGGACACCTGAAAATAGATCTGGTCCGTTTGAGGTACCGTCATTTCCTCGTTTTGCACACGAACATGTTCGTACCGGTGCATATATTTTGACGCCACCTTGACGATTTCTTTCGGCATCGTAGCAGAGAATAACAAGGTACGTTTATCGGAATTAGTAAAATCCAATATTTTCTCAATGTCTTCTAAAAATCCCATATTCAGCATTTCGTCGGCTTCATCCAGGACACAAAAATCCAGACGATCGACTTTGAGAGATTTACGATTCAAATGATCCAGAATTCGGCCTGGGGTGCCAACCACAATATCCACCCCCTGTTTAAGATGACGTAACTGCAGTTCCATGGATTGCCCACCGTACACGGGTAAAATTTTGAACTTTTTTTTACCTTTCAGGGAATGTAACTCTTCGGCCACCTGTATACACAATTCACGGGTCGGTGTAAGAACCAACACGTTGACCGATTTACTGTTATCCTGTAAAATGTCCATAATCGGCAAACCAAAGGCAGCGGTTTTTCCGGTGCCGGTTTGAGCCTGGCCGATAATATCCATGTTACTCTGTAACACAAGAGGAATAACTTTTTCCTGGATGGGACTGGGCGCTTCAAAACCTTTGCGATGGATAATTTCTAAAATTCGGGATGAAAGTCCCAGATCGGCAAAACTTTGCAAATTTTTCATATTTTTCCTTGTTCTAATCAAATTAAAATTTAGTAATTAATCATCCCTATTCCTAGATAAATTTCAATAATCAGACAGGACGTTTTTTTAATAAACAGTTTGGACTTGCACAATTTTGGAAAAATTTCTAGATTGTATTATAATTCTGTCAGAGATCACTCACAGGAGTACACAATAAATGAATCGTATGTCATTAATTTTCTTATCTACTCTTCTGTCTCAATCGATTTTGCAAGCCCAGGCAAGCTCGCTTAACGTAAATTTAAATGAAGAATACCAGACAATCGAAAACTTTTCCGCATCGGACTGCTGGTCTTTTCAGAAAATCGGCGGCTGGAGCGAACCGGCAAAAGAGAGGATAGCCGACCTGCTTTTCTCAACTGACAAGGGAATCGGCCTGTCAGCGTGGCGGTTCAATATCGGCGCCGGTATAAACAGAGCGACAATCCAGCACTCGTGGCGGACTGTCGAGACATTTGAGGTCTCCGAGGGTGTATATGATTGGGACCGGCAAGCCGAGGAACGCTGGTTTCTTCAGGCGGCTAAAGCACGCGGTGTTGACCAGTTTATTGCCTTTGTCAACAGTCCACCCGGCCGAATAACCCGGAACGGCCGTACCAATTGTACGGATGGAATGGGATCGACCAATCTCAAGCCGGGATCTGAAGGCCAGTATGCCACATATCTGGCGGATATTCTGAAACACTTTCGCGACGAATGGGCGATCGATTTTGATTATATCAGTCCCGTGAATGAGCCCCAATGGGAATGGAACAACGGTTGCAATCAGGAGGGAAACCGGGCCGGTAATGATGACATCAAAAGAATCGTTGCCGCCTTGTACGACGAGTTACAACGTCAAGGCCTGGATACGCAGATTTCTCTGGTTGAAAGCGGGGATTTAAAAAGCTGGTACTTGAACAATAGCGGTATGACATCCAAATACGGCCAGAATTACGGTAATTATCTGAATGATTTATTTAACGACCCGGACATCAAATCAAAAATAGGTCGACATCTCTGTGGACACTCATACTGGTCGGACCGGATCGCCAACCAGCTAACGCAGCACCGGCAGGTATTGTATCCAAAACTGCGCCCTTATTTACTAAACGACTGGACATACTGGGTGACGGAGTATTGTATATTAGACGGCCCGGAAGGCCAAGGGGGGAATGGACGTGATCTGACCATGAAGACGGCGTTGGACGTGGCACGTGTTATTCACTACGATCTGACGATGCTTCAGGCAAGTGCATGGCAGTGGTGGACAGCGGTTTCTCCGGAGAACTATAAAGACGGTCTCATCTACACCAACTCTTCCAATTCACAAACCATCATCCTGAGTAAACTGTTATGGACTTTTGGAAATTACAGCCGTTTTATCCGGCCCGGATTTGTTCGTGTGAACTTGGCCGGCGCGGATGATAAATACGGACTTTTGGGATCGGCATACCGGAGTGCAGACGGAAAAACGCTGATTATCGTACTGCTCAATATGGGAAGATCGGCGGAAACGATCGACCTGGTCGTTGAGAGCACAAACAAAGAAACCAACTATCGGTTTATCCCCTATGTCACTTCGGATAACGAACAAGATAATCTCAAGCCATACACGCCCTTTACATCAGATACATCTTACGTGGTCCCCGGCCGGGCGGCGGTGACACTGGTGTGCAGCCTTCAGGCCAGCATTGAGAGTGAATATGGTGACCATTATTCCCCGAAAGAATGTCATATCCTCCCCAATTTCCCCAATCCATTTTCTCACTCTACGGTATTTGACTATTATCTGCCGGCAGCAGGAAGCGTTACACTTTCAATCTATACGGTAAACGGCCGGTTGATAAAAACCATTGTTGACAGGCACCAGAATGGAGGTCTTTATCGTAATATCTGGGATGGCTCGGATGAACGGAATAAAATTGTCAGTAACGGCGTATATATACTGTCGTTAAAGACTGACGGATATTTTGACAGCCGCAAAATAGTATTTATCCGTTAAACGACAAAAGGAGGCTTTTGTATGCAATTCAAGATACTTGTACCGCTTCAGAGTAGATCGCTAAAATAAAAATCTATCCCCCAAAATACATTCTACTCAATACACGATAATAACCAGGCTTTTCAGAAAAAATCTTCCTGTTGTAACCGGGTGTATTAAAAACATGGAGGAAAAGACCATGAAAAAATTATTCATAATGACCGTTTTCCTGTTCTCATTTACTTCGATCATTTACGCACAGGTAAAATTTATTAATTTTTTCAGCGGGGGTTTAATCAAGGAATCATATTATTTATGGACCTGGGGATTCTTTCAAGAGCCACAGGCGATTGACGGTATCGGCTATGTCCCCGGGACAGCGGCAATCGAGGCTGATTTTCAAAAAACCGACGATTGGACCGCAGACTGGACCAGCTATGGCGTCTATATCGGAGATGAATACTTTAATATCGACGACATTGAACCGGATTCCGTTTATTTTAAACTAAAAGCTCCGGATGGCGTGGGTGAAGCAGACAGATTTGTCATCTGGTTGTATGATGATAATAACTCAACCTGGGATAATGCTCTATTTTACGAAATGCAGGATTACCTGGTGCTTGCGGATGCACAATGGCATCAATTCAGCGTAGCACTGTCTGATTTTGAAGAAAGTACGAATCCCATCAATTATACCGCCATAAAAGCCATCAGTTTAGAACGCCCGGCTGAGGATGAGGACTCTGAAGCTCCCATCTTGTATATCGATCATGTTTGGATAGGTCTTCCCGATGAATTTGCAGCCGTCGCCGGGGCTGAAACTGAAACAGTGCCATCGCAAATAGATTTGGCACAAAATTATCCCAATCCATTTAATCCGGTTACTTACATTGCCTATTCACTTGAAGAGACACAACATGTGAACCTGGCTGTTTACAATGTCCTAGGGAAAAAGGTTGCCGTCCTGGAGAATGGCATCCGGAATGCAGGGGCACATCGCGTGCGTTTTGATGCAACAGGATTATCGAGTAACATCTATTTTTACCGGCTCGAGGCAGGGGACAGGGTGCTGACCCAAAAGATGATAATGGTGAAATAGAGATGGAGGATTTTCCATGAGGACTATTTTTAGTCAATCATTATTATTTCTAACTATCCTATCACTCACACGTCTTGGCACAGGGCTTCCCATCAGTCAGGAACAAACGAAAAGTCCGGTGTTTGATGCAAAAAACAATACTTTTATCAGGGAATGGCTGGTCGCCGGTCCTTTTCCAAATCCTGTCACGCCGGAAGCGCTTCCCGACGGCGGATACAATTACGGATATTATACGGACTTCCTCGAAAGTATCGGCGGCGAAAACAGGGCCGAGTTGAAAGAAAACATGGAGATCCGGTACAAGGACGAAAATGACGAATTCCATACCGTGCGGACAATACCGGTCAGTGCGCAGCGAAACGGTGTCATCAATCTGGATGCCACATTTAACCAAACCGACCGAATGGTTGCGTACGGATTCTGTTATATCCGCTCAGAGAGCAAACAGCAGGTTGGATTTTTACTTGGTTCCGATGACGGCGTTAAAGTCTGGCTCAACGGCAGGTTGGTGTTTCAAAATGATGTGGCCAGAAGTCTGATACAGGATCAGGACCGGTTTGAAACACGCCTCGAACCTGGACTCAACACGCTGCTGGTCAAGGTCGATGACAAAATCAACGAATGGGGTTATGTCATCCGGCTTTTAGAAGAAACAGTATTTAAAAACTATCTTGCAGAACAACAAGCGAAAAAAGATTTTGATCGATTCCTGAACTGCCGCCTGGTTCCAAAAGAGGAAAACACCTGGAATTTTGTCTTTTCTCCCGGTCCATTTCCTGAAATGGGCTGGGAAAAACCTTATCTCGTAGAAAAAGTATTGGGCTTTTTTCCACTAGAAATTCGCTGGTACGATGCACAACTCAATAATGTGGAAAAAGCCGAGGCACCGGGACGTTATATTTATTATGCAGAAGGCGCTATGAAAGATGGGATTAAAATCAGACGTGCCGGGACCTTGTACTGCATGCCCGCCGACTGGCTTGCCTGGGGCGAACGTCCACAGGCCGATTTGAGATATCTGCCGCTGGATTTTATCGATAAACAGGTTTGGAACAACCACATGAAGCCGATTTCATATTATTCCGGACGGACGGTGTTATTGTCGATCCTGAATCAGCAAGAAGGGGCTGTTCTCTTATCCTATCTCGACGATGTGAAAAACACCGATGGCCCACCCAAGCTCACGGACACACCGGTCATTCACGATCATGATTACCATCTTGCATTAAAGCGGAAAATATTAAAAATTGAGAATAAATGGCCGTCCCTCAAAATGCCGCAGAAAACATCAAACTCACGGTCTCCGGTTTTGCATCCTGGCACGGAAAAGGAGGCGGGTATTGTACCGGGCACAGCCGATAAAATCCGAGCAGTCTGTGAGCAATGGTACAAGGAAAGCGAAGAACCGTTTATCACACTGGTGGCACGCAAAGGTGTGATCGTCATCCACGATGTTTTTGGGCAATGGCCGGATGGTGGCCTCACCATGGAAACATCCACTGAAATGGCGTCATTGACCAAATTAATCACCGGGCTGTTATTCGCTCAGTTTATCGACCAGGGTCTTGTGAATATCGATGATCCTGTGGGCAAATTTTTGCCCGACTTTCCCACCGAAGGTGAAAAAGCGGTCACACTGAGACACTGTTTTACCCACACATCGGGACTTTGGGGACATGAGGAATGGGGCGGCATGCATAATCCATGGCTGGATAATGTCATTGCCAGTATGGTTCCGAGGCTTCAAGTCGGAGTGAAGCACGAGTACAATGGGATGGGTTACGACCTGGCCGGAAAAGTCATGGAGATGGTGAGCGGCAAGAGTATTTTCCGGCTTTTCCGGGAAAATTTTTTCGATCCGCTGGAATTAAAAAACACTATTCTGGAGGAAGACCTGGGATTCAGCTGTTTCAGCAACGCCGGGGAATTTGCCGTATTCGGCCAGCTGCTGCTGAACCGGGGTTCCTATGGCGATTTGTATTTTTTCTCACCTCAGACCTTTGAAAAACTTTTACCGCAACCACTCGACAGCTATTACCCAAATATCCATCAGGACTGGGGTATCGGCCTAACATGGATGCGGCAGACACACCCGGATGCCGGCAAAGACGGTCTTGCGGAGGACCGCACGATTCTGAGTAAAAATGTTATTGGCCATGGTTCGGCGACATCAGCCATTTTACGGGTGGATTTGGATAATAATCTGGTGATTTGTCAGACGAGAAGGCGGGCCGGTAAATCCTACGACCAATATCTGGAAAAGTTTTTAAAAACGATTGCAGATGGGATCGAATAAACGATAATTTTACTTATCAGCAAAGGATGAGCAAAAATTTTTGAATATATTTTTGTATTCATTCATTTCAGAAGCAAAGCCGTTTTCATTTGACGGAAACCGTTTGATTCCAAAGCGTAATAGTACACACCCGAGGCGATTTTGCCTCTGTTTTCCCATGTCATGTTGTTTTGCCCGGCATCAAAAAAACGATCGGCCAATGTAATTACCGGTGATCACGTTTCCTTGTGCATTTTCACTTTCAAGTAAAATCCCATACTCGGAAAACCGGTTGATGAAAAATCCATTGAGTACATTCGCTGAGCCATATATAAAAAAGCTTTAGCCGGCATTTCCGGTACAATAAATTTCGATTTCCGGACATTCCGGATTTGTATTTCGCTGGCGCAAAGCTCATTGATATTTATTATAATTTTCCGTACATTAAAGGCTGTATTTCTATGAAGGAGAAATTTTTGAAAAAAACAAACATACGCAATACCGCCATCATCGCCCACGTGGACCACGGTAAAACCACGCTGGTGGACGGTATGCTCAAACAAAGCGGCATTTACCGTGAAAACCAACAGGTAAAAGACCGGGTAATGGATTCCATGGACCTGGAGCGTGAACGCGGCATCACGATTATGGCCAAAAATACGGCGGTTATGTACAAAGATATCAAAATTAATATTGTAGATACTCCTGGACACGCTGATTTCGGCGGTGAAGTGGAGCGCAGCTTGAACCTTGTTGACGGTGCCATCCTGCTGGTGGATGCCAGTGAAGGACCGCTCCCTCAAACCAGGTTTGTGGTCAAAAAGGCGCTGGCAAAAAAATTACCCATGATTGTGGTAATCAACAAAATTGACCGGTCCGATGCGCGTATTCAGCAAGTTTTAAACGATATTTACGATCTGTTTATCGATTTGGACGCAAGCGAGGACCAGATCGAATTTCTCATTTTATATACAAATGCCAAGCAGGGTATTGCGCACAATAAAATCGATGACGATTCCACCGATCTTAGACCGTTGTTTGAGGCAATTGTTAACAATATACCCGCTCCGGACGGCGACGATTCGGCAGTTCCGCAGTTTATGGTGACCAACCTGGATTATGATCCCTACGTGGGTCAGATTGCCGTCGGCCGTCTGTGGAAC
>JAFGEC010000242.1 GCA_016931775.1 Candidatus Zhuqueibacterota bacterium
GGATAGGTGCGACGCACCTCCTTTTGCCAAATTTATGTGATTTTAATATTTGTAAGGATGTCGAGAGCCGGTGCGTCGCACCTTCCATCCATAACTGAGATATTACACCGGGTATTCCCAAAAAATTTTGTCCATTATTGACATTAGTTTTTAGTTAAACCAATCCATTCAATCGAGTTCCAATATGACTTTACCGCACTGCCCGCTTTTCATCGTCGTAAAGCCCGATTGAAATTCTTCAAATGGAAATTTATGGGTAAGAACCGGAGAAATATCAAGGCCGCTTTGCAACATGGTTTCCATTTTGTACCAGGTTTCAAATATTTCTCTGCCATAAATACCTTTAATAATCAATCCTTTAAAAATGATTTGATCCCAATCGATTTGCGCCATACTTGGCAGCAACCCAAGGAGAGCAATTCTGCCGCCATGATACATATTTTCAAGCATGTCCTCGAATGCTGTGGCATTACCGGACATTTCCATCCCGATATCAAAACCGATTAATCCGAGATCATGGATACATTCCCGAATGCTCGATTTTTTAACATTTACGGCCCGAGTGGCGCCCATTTTCATTGCAAGATTTAAACGATAGTCATTGATATCAGTGATGACAACGTTCCTCGCGCCTACGTGTCTGGAAATTGCAACCGCCATGATGCCGATCGGGCCGGCGCCGGTAATAAGCACATCTTCACCCACTAGATCGAATGATAGAGCTGTATGTGTTGCATTTCCATACGGATCAAAGAACGCCGCAATTTCGCTTGGAATACTGTCATGGACATGCCATGCATTGGAAGCCGGGAGCACCAAATATTCGGCAAAACATCCGTCACGATTTACACCGATCCCAATTGCTTTGGTGCAGAGATGCCGGCGGCCGGCACGACAACTCCTGCATATACCACAGACGATGTGTCCCTCCCCCGAAACCCGCTCACCGATATGGTACCCGGCAACGTTTTTTCCTTTTTCTACGATAGTACCGACAAATTCATGACCAATGATCAAAGGTGTTTTGATCGTCCGTTGTGCCCACTCATCCCAGTTGTAAATGTGCAAATCCGTTCCGCAGATGGCTGTTTTTTCAATTTTTACCAAAAGGTCGTTATTACCGTATTGGGGAATAGGAACATCCTGCATCCAAAGACCTGGTTTTGCCTCTTTTTTGACAAGTGCTTTCATGGAATTTACCTTTCGGCGAGTTTTATCAGGTAGAATTGTAAAATTGTTCATCATAGGTATACTGAAAGTGGATTATTTTGAATATCCCAGTTCCCGGTGAATATATTTTGACCGTTTCGAAAGACAACAAATCCATATTCTCCGAAAGATTCTATCGGCCGTACAATATGTTCCAGTGCGTGTTCGGTTTTATACCATATACCAATTACCGGGAGATACGGATTTTGTCTGTTTATCAGGGCAAAAATAACACATTCATCATCTCGATTGAATTTTTGATCGTATACTGTGAGCTCTTTTTCGGAATAACGTATGCTATCGGAATGAATGTATCCCAATTTAAATAATTGCTCATTGCTTAAATCCACCGCTAAAATGGCGTATTCACTTAAATTGTATTGGGAAATTTCCTGGAATTGTATCACCGGGAGGCGCTCAGTATGAAATAATTTTTTCATCAAATGATGGCTGGCCGAAGAACCACTTATGATCAATTTTGCCGGATAATGATTAAACTGTTTCAAGCTCGGTGAGAATTCACCCGGATGCAACCGTCTGAATATTTGATAATCCGGATCGATTTCAAGTTTTTGAACCGGATTTTGTGTGACAACACTATAGTCTTTTTGTCTTTTCTCCAGTTTGCATGAATCGTATACCACACCGTTTTCAGTTGATATTTTTATGGGAATATCAAGTTTGAAAAACGGACGGTTTTGTTTTTGTGCGAGAGTAAAATTCAAGGCATAACTACCATTTTGTTTTTTCGTGGATATATTTTTTACAGTCAGCTCCGGTGCGCCCTTTTGATGTAACCATTGGCTGAAAAAATTTTTTAAATTTTTTCCCGATATACGTTCAAATACCTCTTGAAAATCCGACCAGCCGGCGTAACCATGAGCATATTGCGTATAAAATTCTTCAAGGGCGATCTGCATGTTTTCGGAACCAATAATTTGTCCTAACTGGTAGAAAAGCATCATACCTTTTGCCTGTCCGATTGCTGAATCCTTCGGGGATCGAATTTCCTGAAAACGGTCCAGTGCATATTCTTTTTCTCTGGTTATGTTGGCGGAATAATAATCCGATAACAAACTGTAACGGTACCTTTTTGCCAGTTGGGAAGAACGTTCTTCAAGTGGTAAATACTCACTGCAAAAAGTCAGCAGACCTTCCCTCCAATTACCTTGGCCAGGAACGGGAACGACGGAATTTCCCCACCAGCTTGCACAAATATCCCGGCAAAGTATAACGTTCGCTTTGGCAGAGTATTTTATTAAATGTGACGGAAGAATCGATAATGAGGGAATCGGAACATCTTTTATTGAAGCATCTTCTAAAATAGTCAAACTGGAAAAGGGATAGCTGCCAAACTTGCGGGAGAAATAGTCTAAATAAGACGAAGCCGTTGCGGCATAGCTAACGGATGGGAAGCTGGAATTTAATGCTTTATATACAAAAATGTCAGTATTATTGTGTTTTGTATAGTGGACGTCAAACGAGCCCGTTAAATAAAAGACAGAACCAACAGGATCAATTTGTTGCCAGGTATTGTAAAGGGAATCTCTTTCCTGGTTGTGAAAGCGTGCTTCTCCGCAAGAGATTGAATGCCGGTGAAGGTCTGATTCAGCCGTCAATTTATAACCGCATAACGATCGTGGAAATTCAGGATACCAAACCAGATCAGGCGTGAGCAGTGATCCGAAATTGTTATCATCGTTTGATACCTGAGCTTGATCGATTGGTCCATGGTAGCGTATTTCGATATGTTCCGGATACAGAGACTTTGGCAGGATAATTTTATATACTTTAGCAAAATCGATCGGCTGTTTTTGAAACCCCAAACTTTCCAGATTGTGCACGTAAACTTGCTTGACAGTCAGTTCTTGATTACCGACTCTTGCCGCATCAATCGAAAATTTTTCGCCCAATAAAAAATGAATGCTTTCGGTCGGACGAAAATATTCAAGCTGTATTGAATCAATAGCAAAAAGATTTTGGCCATAAGGTTGGATTTGAATGCGGAGGTGATGTGATTTTATATGATACTTTTCATTTTTTGAACA
>JAFGEC010000025.1 GCA_016931775.1 Candidatus Zhuqueibacterota bacterium
TTACACCACATTGCAGCCGGTAACAGGGCTGGGAAAGGCGAATTTCGGTATAAAAGAAGACGGTACCAGTGAAGTCGTGGTATCTGTGGAGGAAATCACCGCGGGATCCGACGCCACTGCGGACATTGTTTTTGTTTTTGATGTGACCGGCAGCATGGGTGATGAAATCGAAGGATTAAAAAGCCGGGCACAGGCTTTTGCCGATGCTCTGGCGGCCCGCGGCGTGGATTACCGTCTGGCCCTGGTCACGTTCGGCGACACGGTTGAAGATGTGTATGATTTTACCAGCGATGTGAATCAGTTTAAGAACTGGATCGGATCGTTATCGGCACACGGCGGTTCGGATTACAAGGAAAACGCCCTGGAGGGATTGGCGCGGGCTGCTTCTCTCAGTTTCCGGGCCGTTACACAGCGTATGTCCATTCTTATTACAGACGCCGATTTTCACGAAGCCGGAGAAGTCGGTGTCGGCACGACATCTTTTACAACCGAAAGTATGGTAGCACATCTACTCGGTAAGGGTATCGTCAATAATGTTGTCGGTCCCGACCAGGAGCCGCATCATCAACTGGCGGAAGACACCGGCGGATTGTTTTTTGATATTACCGGTGATTTTCAAGCCATTGTGGATCTGATCGGAAATATTATTTCTTCACAATATCTGATTACATATAATACTCACAATGCTTTCATCAATAACACCTGGAGAAACGTAACCATAAGCGCAACAAGCGATTCAAAAACCGGCTCCGGTAATGGGCGGTATTATATCGGCACCGCCATTTCCAATGTCAGTGGATTTTACGCTTATGCTATAGCGTCGGACAAGGTGGTGTGCCGGTGGTATAATCCCTCGGCGGAATCTTTTGCCGGTGTTGTTGTGGTTCGTAAAACCGGTTCTTATCCGACCGGGCCGGCCGATGGAACCGTGATTTATGAAGGTACCGGCACCAGTTGTGTTGATATAAATTTAACACAGATGACGCTGTATTACTATGCCGCTTTTGCCTATAATTTTGCAGGCTTTTATTCCGAAGGCGGCTCCGCCTCCCGTGATTATGCCAGGACATGGGCGGAAGGAACAGAAATACCAACATCCTGGAAACGGCAGAACAGCGGTACCAAGGTCAATTTGCAGTCAATATGTGCTGTGGATTCTTTTAATCTATATGTGGTCGGCGAAAACGGCGCCTTTTTGCGAACCAGCAACGGCGGAACGAATTGGGAGGCCATTTTCAGACCTTCTGCACCGAATTTTTTCAGCGTCGATTTTATCAGCCTTGACGTTGGCTGGAGCGTCGGCAGCAACACCGCCGGCAATGCCGAGAATTTGAAAACCATCAGCCGCGGCAGCGGCTGGACTCCGTGGCCGAGCAGCAATGCACAACCTATTTACGGCAATGATTTTGTCAATGACATGATGGGTTGGAACGTGGGTGCCCAGGGCAAGATCGAAAAAACCATCAACGGCGGTGGTTCATGGACCGCTCAAACCTCCGGTGTGGATGATGCGTTTATGAGCGTCTGTTTCATCAATACAAAAACCGGCTGGACCGCCGGCGGTGACGGGACGATTTTAAAAACAACCAACAGCGGTGCCTCCTGGATTAAGCTGGTCAGTGGAACGACATCAAGGATCAATGATATACATTTTCAGGATGCTTTTTTAGGCTGGGCTGTAACGGATAACGGTTATTTGTTGCGCACCACAGACGGAGGAAACGCCTGGAGTACCAAGCGCTTGAGTGATACATTTTTATCCGCTGTGTGTTTTAGCGATCCCTATAATGGCGTTACAGTGGGCGGAAACGGCAAAGTTTTCATAACAAAGGATGGCGGTGTAAATTGGGAAGAAGAGAAAGCCGCCGTGGAATCCCATCTGCGGGATGTGGTTTTATTGGCTCCCGGCAACGGCTGGGCTGTCGGGGATAACGGCACCATCATTAAACTCTCTTCCGGTACCGTCAGTGATTGCGGTTTTACCGGTTACAGACTGACCATAAGCAGCATCGATGCGGAGGCTTTCCCTCAGATAAAAATATTTGCGTCGGTTGTGGATACCAGTGCGAGATCGTCAGTGGCCGGTTTGGGTGCCGATCACTTTAGCGTCCAGGAAAATAGCACGGATCAATCGCCGATTCTGGTTGAAGAAATGGGTAAATCCTCCGGTGCACGTGCGGATATCGCATTTGTGTTTGATGTAACCGGCAGTATGGGCGATGAAATCACGGGATTGAAAGAGCGTGCGATCCGGTTTGCTGAGTCGTTGGCCACCAAAGGCGTGGATTATCGCTTGGCGCTTGTGACATTTAATGATGAAGTGTCTGAGGTACACGATTTTACCGATGATGTCAATGAATTTAAAGCATGGATAGACGGTCTGCGGGCTTCCGGTGGCGGTGACAGCAAGGAAAATGCCCTGGAAGGCCTTGCACGGGCGGTAAGGTTATCTTATCGCAGCACCACTCAGCGTATCGCTATATTGATTACCGATGCCGATTACCATGAGGCGGGTGAAACCGGTAACGGCACCACGACCTATACCACTTTAACCGTGATTAATCTGCTGAACGAGTACGGCATTGTTTTAAATGTTGTAGGGCCGGACATGGAGCAATTTCACCAGTTGGCCGATAATACAAGCGGACTGTTTTACGATATCACCGGCGATTTTGGTTCTATTGTGGATGATATCGGCACTTTTCTTTCCACCCAGTACGTCATTACATATACCTCCAGCAATCCTGTACCCGATGCAACCCTGCGCCAGGTGTTGCTGACCGTGGACAATATGGATAACGGAGGTTGTGACCGGGGCAGCTATTACATCGGCACCTCCAGATTGTTTATGTCGCCTTACAAGGTTATTGGTATTGTGAATAAAAGTTTTACCATAGATGTATATGTCGAATCCGTATTAAATCTGGGATTGTGTAATTTTAAAATTTCATTCGACGCGGGTAAAATCCAGGTTAAAGAAGTGAAACAAGGCAGCTTTCTCACCAAAGGAGGCGCCGATCTTAATTTTATACCCGAAACGGACAACACCAACGGTACATTGGAAGTTTCCGCCACACGTGTCAATGCCGTCGACGGTACGAGCGGCAGCGGCAGGTTGTGTTCCATTATCTTTAACGTAACAACTTCAAACTGTGCCGGTACCATCGATTTTATTTCCAATAATCTGCGAACCCCGGCCAATGTACCCATTGCTGTGTCCACATCCGGTACGGTCATCGATGCGGCCGCGACTGCCGGATTACTGGGTGATTTCGACAAGGACCTGGATATCGATACGCGCGATTTTGCGCTGTTGTCGACCTATTGGAAACCGGCCAACAACGCCAATGGCGATATTGGTCCCGCAGCCGGCTTTCCTCCGGCCATGACCCCGTCACCGGATGGTTTTGTCAATTTTGAGGATCTGTTTGTATTTGCCCGTATGTGGAACTGGTTTCATACCGCCGAGACCGGTGAAGGTGATAAACGGCTGGCCAAAAAGGCGACCGGCTTGCAATGGCAGGTCCGACACAAATCAAATAACGTATTTGCGGATCTGGTTGTCGCCGGCGCGGAACACCTCGCCATGGGTTTTTTAAAAATCGGATTCGACAAGGATATACTTTCCGTTAAATCCGCCACAGCGGGTGACTTGCTGAACCGGGATCAAGTTTCATACGCACTGTTCAGTGATGACCTGGCCTCCGGTGGTTTGGATATAACATTTGCCCGTTTGGCCGCCGAAGGCAAGCCGTGTGAAATAAACGGCAGCGGCGTGTTGCTGACGCTGGAGCTGGAACGGCACGGCTCAGCGCGAGCCGTCATCGAGGTCGAACATCTGGACTTGCGGTCAGCGGATAACCGCAGTTTGTCTGCGGGCGATTATCCGGCGTTCACATTACAAGATGCCGATATACCCAGTTGTTTTGATCTTTTGCCCAACTACCCGAATCCTTTTAACAGCCGGACGCAGATAAGTTTCCAGGTGCCTCGAAATTCTAGGGTGAAAATTGAAATTATCAACCTGCTGGGTCAGCCGGTCAGGACGCTGGTGGATGACCACTATGAAACCGGCAGTTACCGGGTGGCCTGGGACGGCGCCGATAACAACGGACGGATGGTGGTAAGCGGCATATACATCCTGCGGATGCGCGCCGGATCGTTCAGCAAAACACGGGAAATGTTATTTTTGAAATAAGGCCATATGGCCTCAACACTTTCGGTAATTTTGTAAATATTACACAATATTTAAAATGCGTCGTACGCTTGAGTGCGGCGCATTTTTTTTGTTTTAATTTGATATTACAATGTACGTGTGTTCCGATACAAAGCGGAATGTCATGCCCGCAGAAGCGGGCATCCAGTCGTCATGGATGATGCAGGACCTCACAATATGACTGAATGCGTGTGTGAATAAAAAACTTTAGAAAAAACATGTTTTTAGATACTCTATATGCGAGAATAATATGTATCAGGTGAATATCTCTAAAAATAGTATTATTCGTTGATAAATTAATGAAATTATATAACTTAATTCTCAATTTTTAGCCACTGATCCCGCAGTGCGGGACGGATTAAACACGGAAAGATAACAACTATATATATTTGAAAAGACAAGAATTATTTGAATAATTCAATAATAAAAAGATTTACATGAATTGCACAAACTTAAAATAAAATATTGTTTATTAACAACCTGCGGTAAATCTGTGAACAATCCGGTGCCAAAAGAAGAAGAACTGCTATAAATAATAACAATATAATTGAAGCTAAATTAAGTTAACGCCAATGCGCCAGGCGGGATTGGGCCGCAGATTGGGTGTAATTAATGTTATTCTTCTCGAGTTTGCTGTCTTACCTCTGCCAAGAATCTCCGACCCATCCCGCTTGGCGGGATGGGTCGGAAATAACGTTGCAAGCTGTGTTTGCACCCCCCGGTTACTCACATTCTACAAGGGATACCATGTTTTTCTTGACTTTGACCAAATTATTAGATTAATTATATTGATTAAATGAATTTAGAATACATTCCTCTCCAATACATTTAAGAACTTATTATAAATGCGCGTAATCAATATCCGGAGGTTTGTGTCTCCGTTTCTCAGAAATATAAAGAAATCAAAAATTGAATAAAAAATTTAACACAGAATCTTTTCAAAACATATTTGCTGCAGTCATTGCTTTGTTCTTATTATTAACAGCCTGCAGAAAACAAGAGCCGGTCCGATTCTGGCCTCAAAACGGAACTACTTTTCAAAACATCTCTTGGGAAATTCCCATGGCGGACAGCAGTAAAATCCTTCAGGAAAAAGACGGACACTGGATATTACCTTCCCCTCCTGATAGCGTGTTACAAAAATCCTCCATAACCAGGCACCAAAAATTTACCGGACGTGCGCATGAAAGCTTTGCAGGCATTGTGAACCAAATCGTCTTGCATGACAGCGGTTTTCTGAAGAAAGAGTTTTACAATTTCAGGAACCGGGACGTTTTACTCCTGGGAACCGAATCGAGAGATTCGACATACCTGTTTACGATTTACGAACCACCGCTGGTGATGCTTCCCCGGGATGTAGCAAATTTAGATTCAACTTTTTTTTGTGAAACAAATCCAAAGGTATGGGATGCCACGGTGGATTCTATCCGACATCAGCAGAAAACACGGTTGCGGTTAAGGGTGCAGGAGAAAGGAAAAATCAAGATGGATTCAAAGGCCGTACCCGCACTGCTGCTTAAAATGACCCTTTCTATGGACAGAGCCGTCGGTTTTGGTGGAACGGATTTGATCGTACCGGACGCAATAATGATGCAAAGTTATGTACTTTTTGCAGAAACACTGGGGCCGGTACTGGAATGGGGCATGCTGTCCCGGGAGAAAAGCAAGATCACGGCAGACGAAACCGGGCTTGAAATCGAAGACCGGCCAAAGTTAAGGGCGCGGGAATATTATATTGAAGTCACACTGCATCGAAAAATTTAGCCTGTTTCAGCGGATTTACGAAAGTGGACAATGAAAGAATTTTGGGTCCACAGTTCTATTCCCTGTCCCAGTACTATCCCAATCCGTTAAATCCGCAAACAACAGTCCGGTACGATTTGCCCGCCGCCGGCTTTGTCAAATTAACGGTTTTTGATATTTATGGACAGGTGGTACGAACACTGGTCGAGGGCACAAAACCTGCCGGCAGCCATAAGGTAGTTTGGGACGGGCGTAACCGGTATGGTAATAAGGTCAGCAGCGGCGTGTATTTTTATTCAATCCATTGCGGAGATCTCACACAAGGCGTGACGGACTTTGGAAACTAAAAAAATGGTTTTGGTTAAATGATCTAAAAGAATCGTCAGCGTATCCTGCTTTAAAAAAGTAATTATCCATTTTTTTAAAATCACAGCTCCAAATGCGGAAAATTTCCGCATTTGAACGCTTATTCATTTTACGAAACACCTCCCGGAAGTGGTTTTTCACCTCCCGAAGGTCCCTGATTTTCCTGTCAAAAATTACGCGTAACTATGCCTAAAAACAGCGTCACCTCCCGGAAGTCACTTATTATTTTGAAAAAACTATTGACTATATTAAAAAAAATTGTAACTTTTCAAATAAATGACTCGTAGTCATTACATGAGATGCAGTAAAAAATATGAAGGGATGTTTAATGGGTATTACCGAAAGACGCGAACGTGAAAAAGAACGCCGTAAAAATGAAATCCTCAATGCAGCCGAAAAAGTGTTTTTTACCCGCGGCATTGCAGTCGCGACAATGGACGAAGTCGCTGAAAAGGCCGAGCTGAGCAAAGGCACACTGTACCTCTACTTTCCCAGCAAACAGGCGGTCTACTTTGGATTGGCGGAAAGAGCATTGATCAAACTGAAACAATTTTTTCTTGATGCCGTTGCGCAAAAAAAGTCCGGCATTGATAAAATCAGGGCAATCGGAGAAGCCTATTACCGTTTTTCAAAGGAACACCGGGATTATTTTCAAACCATTGCCCACTGGGAGACCACTGAAATGGAATTTGCCGATGAAACAGTCATGATGCAATGCCATGAAGCGGGCCGTGATGTTCAGGAAATTGTGGTTAAAGCTCTGACGACAGGCATGCAGGACGGCAGTATACGTAACGATCTGGATCCGGTTAAAACGGCATTTTTATTGGAAGGGCAAATGACCGGCCTGATTCAAATGATTTCCCGTGAGGAAAAACATTTAAAAATGATGGATCATATCGATCCTCAGGAACTTGTCGAGTTATTCTATGAAATGACGTATCAATCACTGACAGTCAAATAACGGAGCAAAAGAATGAAACGCTATATTTTTTTCTGTTTGACGCTGCTCTGTGCCACAATTGGATTTGCAGAGGACAACATATTGACTGAATACATCCATGAGGCGTTGCAGCAGAATCTGGCGCTCAGGCAACAAAATTTTTCATTGCAAAAGAGTCTCGCCGCCCTGAAAGAAGCACGAGGCATGTTCCTGCCGTCGGTGGAACTGCAGACGCGCTACACACGCGCGGGCGGTGGACGTATGATCGATTTCCCCATCGGTGATCTGGTGAATCCCATGCACCAGGCTCTCAATGCCCTGCTGGGCGCACCGCTTTTTCCGGGGAATCTTGCCAATGAAAGGATTCCCTTTCTCAGGGAAGAGGAGCATGAAACCAAGGTGCGGCTGATTCAACCCGTCCTTCAGCCGGCAATCTATTACAATCACCAGCTCAAATCGCGCATGTTCAATGTCGAGCAGGCGTCGCGTGATGTCTTTGCGCGCCGGCTGGTGGCTGATGTGCGTTCTGCATATTATCATTTTATACAGGCTCAACTGGTGGTCGATCTGTACGAAGCAACCCAGGATCTTCTCGAGGAGAGCCTGCGCGTCAGTCAAAGTCTGTTTGAAAACCAGATGGCCACCCAGGATGTGGTTCTTCGAGCCCGGGCCGAATTGAGCGCCATGGAGCAGGAGCTCCAGGAAGCGATCAAGAATAAAACACTGGCTGCGTCTTATTTTAACTTTTTACTCAACCGGCCTCTCAGTCAACCGATAAAAATTCAAGACCTCATGGGTATTAATCCCTACCAGGGCATCGACAGCACGGCATTTTGTGAATCGGCGTTAAAGCGGCGTGAAGAGTTAAAGGTATTGTATTGGGCGATCCAGAGTGCCCAAAGCGGTAAAAACATATCCCGGGCTGCGTTCTTGCCCGGTTTATCGGCCGTGGTCGATTACGGCTATCAGGGAACCGAATATTCCTTTACGCCTGATGATGACTACTGGATGGCTTCTGCGGTACTGCAGTGGAATTTGTTTAACGGTTTTCAGGACAAGGCAAAAGTTCAACAGGCGGAAATGGAAAAACAGAAACAGCAATTGCGTCTTTTGGAGGCGGAAAAACAAATTTTGCTGGAGGTCAACGATGCTTTTAACAGCGTCAAGGTGGCTGAAAAAGCCATTGTATCGGCAAGCGATCGTAAATCCAGCGCGCAAAAAGTTTTTCAAATCGTTGATAAAAAATACCGCCAGGGCATGGCCTCGCAAATTGAATTTTTGGATGCCCGGATAACCAGAACCAGCGCGGAATTGAATGATATATTAACACAAACCGATTATCTTTTAAAAATAACAGAACTGGAAAAAGCCGCAGCTCTGTTCTCCATTCCATCTTTAGAACAGGGAGACAAAAAATGAAAAATGTAAAATATCCGATAATATTTACCGCGATGCTGTTGATGGTCTGGGTTTTATATTGCGGATCAAAAAAACAACAGGACGTCGCACCTTCGGCCATTGCCGTTAAAACGGCGAACGTTAACAGGCAAAGTATTTCCATCCCTATTCATGCCTCCGGTATCCTTTCCGCTGAGTCGCAGATGAAATTGGCTTTTAAAACCGGCGGAATCGTCGAGAAAATTCTTGTAAATGAAGGAGAGACCGTACGAAAGGATCAGATATTGGCCACACTTATGCTCGACGAGATCAATGCCAGGGTCAATCAGGCACAAAGTGCGCTTGAAAAAGCCCAGCGGGATTATGACCGTGTGACCAATCTATATGCCGACAGTGTCGTTACACTCGAACAGAAACAGAACATGGAAACGGCGCTGAAAGTGGCCCAATCGAATATGCAAATGGCGTCCTTTAACCTGAAATATTCCGTCATCAGAGCCCCGTCTGATGGTAAAATTTTAAAACGGCTGGTTGAACCCAACGAAATGGTCGACACCGGATATCCGGTTTTTGTTCTTGGCAGTACTTCGGGCGGCTGGGTCGTAAAAACCGGTCTGGTGGATAAGGACATCGTACGTGTACAGATGGGGGATTCTGTAACGGTGACCTTTGATCCTTATCCGGGTGTTGCCTTTTCAGGCCGGATTACCGAGCTCGCCGGTGCCGCTGATCCGCTGCACGGCACGTATGAAATCGAAATGAGTTTAGAACACACGAAATTCACTCTGCTTTCGGGATTTATCGCTCAGATCCGGATATTTCCGGCCCGGTTGGAGCAACTTTATCTTATTCCCATTGAATCACTTGTGGAAGCGCAGGGCACGAGCGGTTATGTGTTTTCAATCGAAAACGGTCATGCTGTAAAAATCCCGGTTAGCATCGGCCATGTCTTTGAGGACAA
>JAFGEC010000243.1 GCA_016931775.1 Candidatus Zhuqueibacterota bacterium
AAAATGTCAATAAAAGGTTAGAAGGCGATGTCGGAAAAAATGATTTTCCCAAAATACTATCGTATGGAAGGAAACTAACAATACTTTAGTATAATCAATTTAAAGGAAATTGTCTTATGCGAAAATTTGAATTGAATCAATTTACTTTCGTTGCTTTTTTCATATTTATGGCTAACAATTTGTTCGCTCAAAATCCTTTTATTCAGGATCAGTATACCGCTGATCCATCGGCAAGGGTTTTTGAAGGCAGAGTATATGTTTACCCTTCTCACGATATTCTTGCAGAAGAAGGGAAAGGCCGTCCGGGCTGGTTTTGCATGGAAGACTATCACGTTTTCTCGTCCCCAAACCTGACCGAATGGACCGACCATGGCGTTATTGTAAGTCAAAATAACGTGGATTGGGTCGATTCAACATCGTATAGTATGTGGGCACCCGACTGTATTTATAGAAACGGAAAATATTACTTTTATTTCCCGGCAGGCGTAAAAAGAACGGGCACCAGAAGAGGTTTTTCCATAGGAGTCGCTGTATCGGATAAACCTTACGGACCATTTACTCCACAACCGGAGCCCATTGAAAATGTTCGCGGGATCGATCCGAATCCCTTTATAGACAAGGACGGGCAGGCTTATCTTTACTGGTCGGCAAGAAATATATATGTGGCAAAACTGAAAGAAAACATGCTGGAACTTGCCTCTGAACCACAAATTATAGAAAATCTGCCCGAAAAAGGCCTGAAAGAAGGTCCGTATATGTTCGAACGGAACGGCATTTATTACTTGACTTATCCGCATGTAGAAAATAAAACTGAAAGGCTCGAATACGCCATCGGCGATTTTCCCATGGGCCCCTTTAAGGTTACGGGTGTTATAATGGATGAATTGCCTTCAGGCTGCTGGACGAACCACCAATCAATCATTGAATTTAAAAGCCAATGGTATCTTTTTTATCATAATAATGACATGTCTCCTCAATTTGATAAAAACAGGTCCAGCATGATTGATAGTTTGTTTTTCAATCAAGATGGTACGATTAAAAAAGTCATACCCACATTACGTGGGGTAGGATTAACGGATGCTTCCCAAAAAATCCAGATCGACAGATACAGTTATAAAAGCGATAAAGGTGTATCAATAGCTTTCCTGGATACACTCAACATGTTTGCAGGCTGGAAGGCGAAACTCGATACGACAAATGCATGGATACAATACAACAGCGTAAATTTGGGAAGCCATAACTTGAAATCGATAAAGGTAAAAGCCTCTTCAAAAACAGGGGGCGCTTTACAAATACGGTTGAATAAAACGGATGGTCCCATGCTTGCGGAAGTAGAAATTCCCAAAGGTGATGAATGGGACATTATCAATTCACCCGTATCAGAATTTCAACCGGGGATTTTTAATCTGGTTATTCTGCTAAAAGATAATAAAAATGTTGAAATAGACTGGATAAGCTTTGAGTGATCAGTCGAAAGGATGCCGACAGAAAAAAAATTTAAGATTTACTAACCTTTATGCTTGATTTTTCCTTTTTGAAAAGTTATATTGATGGCAAATAATCAAAAAATTTTTTTGAATGTTTTCAGTTGTTTAGTTAGTGCTGTAAACGGATGTTTTGAGCTTGAGTAAGCTTCTGTTCATGTATTTTGTCTTTTTTTACGCTAAACGGTACTTTGTGGGGAAATTTAACGTTCCTATTATTCATTTTAGAAAGGAGAGAATATGACAGCGACAGCATTACACTATGTTGACTGGCTGATTATTTTGGGTTACTTTGTCATCGTTTTCGGAATCGGGTATTGGGCGTTCCTTAAAGAAAAGCAGTCACAGACCTCAACGGAATACTTTCTAGCCGGCAGAAATTTAGGGTGGTGGATTATCGGTGCCGCGGTATTCTCATCAAATATCGGTTCCGAACATCTCGTCGGACTTGCCGGTTCCGGAACAACCGACGGTGTCGCCATGGCGCATTACGAATTGCACGCATGGTGTCTTCTTGTCCTCGCGTGGGTGATGGTACCTTTTTATATGCATTCCAAAGTTTTCACGATGCCGGAGTTTCTGGAAAAAAGATTCTCACCTATCAACCGTACCGTATTATCGGTCATTTCCCTCGTCGCCTATGTCCTCACCAAACTTGCCGTGGGTATCTTCGCGGGAGGTGTGGTATTTGCCGTCCTTATTCCCGATATCAGTTTTATGGGACTGGATAGTTTCTGGGTCGGTTCGATTTTAGTGATTGTGCTGACAGGTATCTATACGATCATGGGAGGCATGCGTGCCGTTGCCTACACCTCTGCAATACAGACGGTCATTCTGGTCATCGGTTCCGCATTGGTCATGGTTTTCGGGCTAAGAGCGTTAGGCGGATGGGGTGTCTTACGCGATGTCTGCGGTACCGAAATGTTCAATCTCTGGCGGCCCCTGGTTCCCTCTGGCCAGGCAGCAACCTGGGCTCCTGTAAAGGAAGCAGGTCGTATGGCATGGTATTTCAATGATAATTATCCCTGGATCGGCATGCTGTTTTGTGCCCCGATTATCGGATTGTGGTATTGGTGTACCGATCAATACATCGTTCAGCGTGTCCTCGGTGCGCGGGATGAAAAGGTCGCACGGCGCGGCTCGATCTGTGCATCTGCACTCAAGCTGCTGCCGGTCTTTATCTTTATCATTCCCGGTATGATAGCTTTCGCTATTGCCAAGGCCGGCATAAATCCTGTTTTACAAAATACCATTCTTGATGCCGGCGGTGAGGTTATTCGTGATAATTCGCAGCAGGCTTTTCCGCTACTTGTGGCCCAGATTTTACCGATCGGGATTCGCGGTATTGTGGTTGCCGGATTACTCGCCGCACTCATGAGTTCGCTTGCCGGCGCATTCAACGCATCGGCCGCACTATTTACCATTGATTTCTACTCGAAAATCCGTCCTAATGCGCCACAGAGCCGTGTCGTATGGGTCGGCAGAGTGGCTACCGGCGTAATGGTAATTATCGGATTGCTCTGGATTCCAGTGATTCAAGGTGGAAAAGGATTGTACGATTATCTTCAGGGAGTTCAATCCTATCTCGCTCCTCCGATATTTGTGGTCTTTTTCCTCGGTGTTTTTAATAAACGCGTTAATGCAAAAGGTTGTTTATGGACATTGATCGTTGGATTTGCCCTCGGCATATTCCGGCTGGCTGTCGATACACCGGTAAAAATGCTGGACGTTGAGTATACTCAAGGCTCATTTCTCTGGATCATAAACAACGTTTATTTTCAATACTACAGTCTCTTCATCACCATCGTTTGTGTCATTGTGATGTTGGTGGTCAGCTATAATACGAATGAACCCGTTTATGCCAAGATTGGCGGTCTGACCTACGGAACACGTTCTGACGCGCATCGAAAACATACACGTTCGACATGGAATAAATGGGATGTCCTCGCATCAGGCGCCGTGCTCGCGGCGATCATTGCCGCGTATCTGTTCTTTACCGGATAAGATTCTAAAAAGTCCCATTCAAACGAATGGGACTTTTTTTTACCGCAATAAAATTTGACCGCGATAACGGGTAAAAATTGTCCCTGAGATACTATTTTATCAGCACCATTTTTATTGCTTTCTGAAAAAACTGCTTTTTCCCAACGGCAAAAATACGGTAAATATACACGCCACTGGAGACATTATTACCTGCTTCATTTTTTGAATCCCATTGGACTTTACGGTATCCGGCATTTTCCATTCTATCGACCAGTGTCTTCACCTTACGTCCCATTATATCATATATTTCGATCCTAACCCTGCTCTGATATGGCAGCTGATATTCAATGATAGTCACTGGATTAAAGGGATTCGGATAATTTTGCAGCAAATCATATTTTACAGGCACATTGGGTTCGAGCTGTTCCCCGATTCCAGTCTCTATATAAGAAACATCAGCATCGCAGCGCGGTTGTATTTTATAGACGGAATCCTCATAACAGATAATCCCTTTAATCGATAAAATATCCCCTGTTTGCGGATCATACCCGTATTCCGCCCAATTTCCGATCTGAAACGTATCGGAACCCACAACACACCAATCACCTGTCGTTTCATCCACATTGACCACGACCACACTGTCAAAACCAACCAGCACGCCTTCGTAAGCTTCACAAGAATCCGCCGTTACATCACACAAAGAAACCGGCTCGGGTAAAGTCCAGCCGCTGCTGTTGAGTTGAAAATTTGTAATTGTCCCAATCTCGGTCTGGCCTTCTCTTTCAGCAACAGTACCTGTAATGGTAATGCTGTCACCGCGCTGAACTTGATGAAGGGTATCTGACACAAAAATGCCATTCCAGGCGTCCGCGCTGTCCTGTATACAATAGACGTCCGGGTAAATACCGGATTCGGCAGTAACAACACCACTCACGGAGACTTGCTGTCCCGCCAAGGGCGATTGACCGGAACTATCCTGAGAAAATTGAATTTCCGGAATCGTACACGCCAT
>JAFGEC010000244.1 GCA_016931775.1 Candidatus Zhuqueibacterota bacterium
ACGCACCGGCTCTCGACATCTGTCAAAATTTTAAAATTACATATATTTGGCAAAAGGAGGTGCGTCGCACCGGTTCTATCCCACCCGTAATTGAGATTTTACAAATTATTTAATTTTTTTCTTGCATTTTTAAAAATAATTTTGTATACATAATAAATTATTACAGGGGACATCTTCTTAAAGAGGTCTATTGAAAAAAAATAAATATAATTTTTTATTTCATAGCGAGAATGCCGTTGAAATGGTATTTTTTTCAATTGGAATATTGGTCTCCATCATGCCACGACTCGGTTCACCGGTACGTGACATAACCGACATGACGACCGGATAAGCATTTTTTACTGCTATTCAAACATCAGTTGTTTGATCATCTTCACCGGCGTGACGGACCATTTCCCTGTAAACAGTCATTTATAAACAAGAATCAGTACCAACTTTTTAGAAAATCGTAATGTACTATTATCAGAACAGGAGATGAGGGAAAAAACGGTTCTTTAGCAAAAGTTTAAATTTAATACAGAACAACTCGACCATTTGCCAATCCCAACATATATACGAGATAACAAGAAATAAAGGAATACTACTTTTACAAATACAATGTATACTACTTGAAAAAGAAAAGACTGTTTAAATACGTGAATGAAAATTAAGGAGGAAAAAAACCCGGTCGAAAAAAGTGTAAAGATTCATTTCTTGGGGGAAAAATCGAGTATCTCCTATATTCTATTAGACATTTATCTTTTCCCCAGTAAAGAAGAGTTACCTTTTTTCAAGGCAAAAAGAACCAAGGGAAAATTAAAAAAAACAAAAAAAATTGTTGCAAAAATAATAAATAACTCTATCTTTTATTAGAGAGATTTTAACGGAAGAGCGTCTCTATTTAATTAGAGATGTAAGCACCGTCATTCAGCAGTACCTGCTGCAGTTAGTATCGCTTCAGCCAAATTTGTTTGGCCCGTTAACACACATTTTTTACAACGATTATTTCAAAAAAGCAACAATTTTGGCATCTAATGTAACATAATTCTTTCACCGGTCAAAAAAAAATGACAACTTGAAACAACGCGAGAAATTGTAAACCTGTGAAAGAGAACAATATAAATCTCTCGTAACCGTATAAAGGGTGAGGGAAAAACAAAATAATAACGGTTACGTACACACTTTGAAGCGGAGCTCGTTTGAACAAACGACTTAAAAACAGTAATTTAAAATGATACACCTTTTGACTCAAAATGTAACAGAACAAATTTGGATGAATCCAGGCAAAAACCTGTTACAAAAATTGTAATATAGAAGTGTCACTTTTGTAATTGTGAAAATTACATTAAAACCATAAACCCAATAAAAACAAAGGTGAACAAAATTCAATTTTATGGCATAAAAATTGCACTAAACAAGACAACCGATATACAGCCCCTTAATGAAAAACAAGTTTTTCAAAAAGAGCTGTCTATTGTCAGCAGCAAAAAAAATGCCAAAATTAAATTCAAAAAAAACAAGTTATGTTACTGTTTCTATTAAGAGAGGCAAAAAAAGCAAATCCAGATTAATGAGCAAAGACACCAAAAGAATAAAAAAAATGGTCAAGTGACCAAAACTTTTATCAACTGATAAAAATGTAACAATAATTCACCATTCACCAAACATAAGGAGAACCACCATGAACGCACTGATGAATCTCTTCCGCAGAGAAGAGGGCCAGACACTGTCTGAGTACGCCTTGATTCTGATCCTCATCGCCGTTGTAGCTATTGTTGCCATTACGCTGCTGGGCGAGCAGATCTCGGCCGTTCTGACCCAAATCGCTAATGCTCTGTAAATTTAAAAGAAGGAGATTACAATGAACGCACTGATGAATCTTTTTCGCAGAGAAGAAGGCCAGACACTGTCTGAATACGCCTTGATCCTGATCCTCATCGCGGTTGTCGCTATCGTAGCTATCACGCTGTTGGGCGAACAGATTTCGGCCGTTCTGACCCAAATCGCAAACGCTCTGTAAGAGCAGAAAAGGAAAATTATAATGCAAGCAGTAACAAAGTTTTTCCGTAGAGAAGAAGGTCAGACATTGTCAGAATATGCGCTGATTTTGATCCTCATTGCAGTTGTAGCTATCGTTGCCATTACGCTGCTGGGAGAGCAAATCTCGGCTGTTCTGACTCAAATTGCTAATTCTCTGTAGAAACGAAACGCTTTTCCCATTAGGTCAATGGGGTTCAACCTGTTGAAGGGAGCCCAAGCTCATGGCGTCCTCCATGAGTCCGTTTGACCGTAAATCACTCAAAGGGGAGGGCTAACAAGGCTTTCAGGAGTTGTATTCATGGCATAAGGAGAAGGAGAACAAGTCCAAATTCAAACTTTACCACAAGCTGTGTTTTCGAAAGCTGATGTTAGCCCTCCTAAATTAATTAACTGTTACACGACGTGAAACTATTCATAACGATCTTGACAGTTGGCATTCTTTTAGTCGTTTCGTATTATGATTTAAAGTGGCGAAGAATTCCTAATTTCCTGACTTTACCGGCAATTGCGGTTGGATTGTTGTCCAATTTGATATATTTGGGTTTCGACGGATTTAAGAGTTCGGCATTTGGATTTTTACTGGGTGGCGGAATATTTTTGCTCTTGTACATTTTAAGAGCAATGGGTGCAGGGGATGTAAAACTGATGGCCGCAGTGGGAGCGTTAGTCGGCCTGAGAACGATGCCGTCGGTGCTGGTACTCACGGTTTTTGCAGGTGGGTTGCTGGCAGTGGCAAAAATGTCCAAAAATTTATTTGACCATTATATCAAAGATCCAAGTCAGAAAAAAAATGGGAGTTCCCGTCCAAAAGAAATAAAGAAAACTTTATTTCTTGGTACAATTCCGTATGGAGTTGCCATTTCAATTGGCACGATCATTTCATTGTTTAGTAATTATTGGAACTAGACACATTTTTCTAAAGACGGACTTTGTCGCAGGAACATGTGGAAAGCTCCAAGGAGAGGCAAATGAAAAATATTATTACTTTTTGCCGTAAGCATTTCGCACACGATGAAGGACAAACGTTGACCGAATACGCGATGATTATTCTCTTTATCGTTGTACTGGCAATTGTGGCTGTCACCCTGTTAGGAGAGTCGATCATTGTTGTCATGTGGCAAGAAGCAGCCCATGCACTCTAGTCTCGTGTAACACCAATTTATTTTATTTGGTTATTTGTCGTTGGGTTAAATGTTCGGAGTTTAAATTGAAAAAGCAAAGTTTTAAAAAAAGGGAACAGGGGCAATCCATCGTAGAGTTTGCCCTGGTCGCGCCGATTTTGGTGCTACTTCTGTTCGGAATCATCGAATTCGGCCGAATATTTGAAACAGTAAATGTATTAACGAGCGCTGCGCGTGAGGGCGCACGGGTAGCTGCCGTCACAGCACCCAATCTTTCACAAGTGCAAGCAGCGGTAAACACCGTTCTGCAAGCCGGCAACATCGGTGGTACCCCGACCATTACTCTTACGGGGCCAAATGCCGCTTCGCAGATCACAGTGACAGTACAGGTTCAGTATATACCCATGACGGGCAACATCGTACCGGGTATTTCGAACCTGACATTTACACGCGCAAGCGTAATGCGTTGGGAAGGTTAAACAAAGGGAGTCAATCATGTTTTTTCTCAAACCAAAGTTCGTCATACCGATCGCTATCATTATCGGTTTACTGGCAACACTCGGTGTTTCCAGGTATCTGGAGCGGGAACGGGAAGAATTGCGCAAACCGAAAATTCCAATTCGGCCTGTCGTCGTCGCCCGAATGGCTCTGCCGTTAGGCACCAAGCTTGACGAAAAAAATCTTAAAATCAGTGAATGGCCGGAGAATATTGTTCCGGGCGGTGCATTCACCGATATTTCCAAAACCATCGGACGCGTGGCCAATACACCCATTGCCGAGGGTGAGCCCGTTCTTGAAACCAAACTGGCGCCGGAAGGCTCCGCCAGCGGTTTTTCCAGTCTCATTCCTCCGGGCATGCGGGCTATGACCGTAGAAGTTGATGTTTCAAGCGGTGTCAGTGGATTTATTCTGCCCAATGCGCGGGTGGATGTGCTGGTAACCGTCAATGCAGGAACGCGGCGCTCGGAATCCTCCACACGCATCATCCTGGAAGACATCCAGGTACTTGCCGTGGATCAAAACTATCAGGCCAAGGAAGACGATCCCATTACCGTCCAGTCCGTAACCCTGCTGGTCGACCCGAATCAGGCGGAAAAACTGGCCCTTGCTTCCACAGAGGGTAAATTGCGGCTGACATTGCGTAATACCAGCGACCGTGCCACCAATAACACCGGCGGTATCAGGTTGAACGATCTGATGAGCAATCGACCGGCTGCCCAGCCGCGCGTCTCTAAACCGCGTGTCACACAGCCAAAGGAAGAAAAGAAAGAGGAAAAAACCATCGAAATTCTGCGGTCTAACGAACGCTCTGAAGTAAAATTCAAAACCGACGGTAAGGATAAATAAAGGAGACCTCTGATGAACAATAAATTCAGGCTGGTGCTGCTATACATTCTAACGATACTGATCACCGCTTTTTCTTACACCACCGCTCAGCCGGAAACGGAGATCATCGTGTACGTCGGACAGTCGGAAATTATCGATCTGTGGCAGCCGATTAAAAGAGTCTCCATTGCTAATCCTGAAATCGCCGATGCGACCGTTACCTCTCCGTCACAATTGGTGGTCAACGGCCTCAAAACCGGTAAAACCAGCTTGATTTTATGGGCTGAAACCGAAGAGTACAACCGTTACAGTCTGGTTGTGCGCGAAAAAGTGGCCGTACATCAGATTATGCTGAGAATTAAATTTCTGGAAATCGACAAGATCGCGTTAAAGGAACTCGGTTCCGACTTTTTGGTCAAAAATATAAAATCAAAAAGCGATATCATGAACGTGGGAATGTACGGCGGCGAGGTCAGCAATCCTAACGATCCGCTGCTGCTGGGCAGTACGGTGGACTTTTTCGTCACTATACCCACCCAAAACATTCAGGCGATCTTTAAAGCGATGTATGAAAATAACGACCTTGAACTGCTGGCGGCCCCGAATTTGAGCACCCTGGAGGGCAGTGAAGCCACCTTCCTTGCAGGCGGCGAATTTCCCGTGCCGGTGGTATCAGGCTCGCTGGGCATGCAGATGGTGACCATCATTTTCAAGGAATATGGGGTGAAATTAAAATTCACACCCACCGTGCTGGATTCCCAGGTCATCAATCTGAACCTGGAAGCGGAGTACAGCAAGCTGGACTTTGACAACGGTGTCACGCTGAGCGGTTTCAGAATTCCGTCGCTCGTGACCCGGAAAAGCACCAATATCGTCCAGCTTCGTGAGGATCAATTTCTGGTTTTGGGCGGTATGCTGCTCACGGAAGACACCAACACCATTTCACGGATTCCGTTGCTGGGTCACATTCCCGTGCTCGGCAAGCTGTTCAGTAGCACGCGCTTTCAGCGCAGCGAAACCGAACTGCTGATCACCGTGTCTCCAAAGATCATACATCCGCAGATGCCGGAACCTAAACTGACGGGTGAAATAAAAAACCCAAAAGCAAAAGAGGCATTAAATGAGAACACTGAAAAAGCTCAAGAATCTAATCAAGAGTAAAAAGGGCAGCGTCGTCGTTATTTCGGCACTTTTTATGCTGGTTCTGATGATGATCGCAGCTCTCACGATCGATACATCCCGCACCTTTGCGGCGCGCAACGAACTGCAGAATGCCGTGGATGCAGCGGCTCTGGCGGGTGCGTCGGGCTTTGTGATCTCCAACAGCAAAGCCGTGTCACGCGCCATAGAATTTGCAGGATTAAACACCTGCAACAACTATCCCGTGAGTCTGGCATGGGGAGATATTTCATTCCCCTCTGCTCAACGCATAAGGGTTCAGCACTGGCAGCCGGTACCCACCTGTTTTGCCAGGGTGATCGGCATGATGCATTTTAACATATTTGCGGACGCTTCGGCGGAGCTGGCACCGCTGATCGCCACCAACAAGCTCAAACCGCTGTGCGTGCCCGATCAAGGCTGGGACCTGGGCGATCCGGTGATCATCAAGATGGGCGATATTTACAAAACATACGATCCCGATGTGGTGCCGGAAACCCCCAACAGTTTTTATTACCCGGTCGACTTTCCGGCCATCAACCGCGGCGATCCGGAAACCGGCGCCAGCGTTTTTAACGAATTTTTTATCGGTCCGTGCCCCTATATGGTGTATATCGGCGACGAGCTGCTGATAGAACCCGGCAATATGACCGGCCCGACGAAAAAAGCGGTTGATGCGGTGATCAATATGGATCCCAATGCTTACTGGGACGGCACCGGCGTTTCCGGCTCCCGTTTTCCGGATAACCAGAGTCCGCGGATCATCCATATCCCGTTGTATTCAAAGGATAATCCGCCCGTCAGCGGCCGGTCCAGCGTGTTCGTCACCGCTTTTGCGGCGTTTTTCCTGAGCAATATCGACGGGAAATGTGACGTGATCGGAATTTTCATGAAAGACATTGCCGACGGTATCGCCGGCAACAATCCGCTTTCACTGTTGATGAAAATACAATTGGTGGAATAAGTCGTGGCCAATCGCCTGCAGAAGGGGCAGGCGATTTCTCTTATACTCTATAGGGTAAGCGCAATTAATTGTTATAGTATAAAATAGTGAAACAATACAGGGCAGAAGCTATAACATTATAGGGTGGGAGACGCTAATAAAGGGCAATTAGCGGGAGGTTAAATGCAAAAATGTCGGCTGAACCTCTTGAAAAAAGAGGAAGGAAGTGTCATTGCACTGGCGGCTTTTTGTATGTTCGTTCTTGTTGTTGTGGCCGCTCTGACAATTGATACATCGCGAACACTTGTGGCGCGTAATGAATTACAAAACGCTGTAGATTCAGCAGTCCTGGCCGGCGCGTCAGGATTTATTATTAATAATGCGACGGCCCGCAGCCGGGCAATCGAGTTCGCCGGTTACAACACGGTTAATAATGAGCCTCTGATACTGGGTTCCGGTGAAATCACGTTCCCATCAGCGGAACGTATTCGTGTAGCGTCCACACGGGCGGTACCGACCACTTTTGCCAGGGTTATCGGCTTGATGAACATGAACGTCCACGCAAGCGGTGCTGCAGAACTGGTGCCTATAATCGCATCACGCGGTCTGCGTCCCCTGTGCGTACCGGATGACGGCTGGAACCCGGGAATGCCGGTAACGCTTAAGGAAGGTGCCTGGGGCGAGGACCATAATCAAAATGAAGGTGAAGATCCTTCAGGTCCTGACTTGCCGAACAGCTGGCACTATCCCGTTTGTTATCCGGCGATGAACCGTGGCGATCCGGACCATGGCGCCAATGAGTACCGTACCAAATTTAAATTCGGCTCGGACGACAATATGGTCTGGATCGGCGACGAACTGATGGTGGAACCGGGCAATATGCAGGGTCCGACAGAACAAAGTGTTGAATATCTGATCGGTCTCGATCCCGGAGCATACTGGAGCAACGATCGTATTGCGGGCTCAACGTATGGCGAACTGGAAAGTCCCCGGATCATTCATGTTCCCCTTTACGATCCGGACTTTCCGCCGGACAACGGCCGTTCCAGCGTGATCTGTACAGGATTCGCGGCGTTTTTCCTGCTCGGTATGGAGGGTAAAGGTGATGTCATCGGCGTCTTTATGAGAAATATCGCGCCCGGCGAGATCGGTAATAATCCGACATCGTTATTACGCGGGATCAGGCTTGTCGAGTAACAGATTGTCCATACCGACAGCCGGTCATATATATTCACCAGATAACGACGTCCGCGTTCTTTGAAAGAGAAAAAAATTTGGTCTTGACAATATCTGAATCCGAAGAATTTGAATGATGGAAAAGAACCCTATCGCGACCATTCACACAATTTTATATAATAGAACAAAAACAGCGTAAAAACCGGATATTGTCACTATCGACCTGAAAAAAAGTTCGAACAGGCAGTTCTACAAAAGCCTGCAGGATATTCCCGCCGTCAATATAAAAGTCGAATTCGTGATTTCGGACATGGATTGGAGGTGGTACCAAAGATAAATCCTGCCACCGTGAGCCTCCATTTATTTCTATATCCGCAGGAAGACGAAGCTGCCGGTTACTGTTTTGGGCAAGCGCAATCCATTGTTATGGTTTTAGTCATGAAACATGAGAGGATATAAACTGTACCATAACAGCAGGAGACGCTAATAAAGGACAGTTAGAGGGAGGTTAAATGAGGAAATGCTGGCTGAACCTCTTGAAAAAAGAAGAGGGGAGTATTTTTGTTCTGACGGCATTTTGTTTGTTGAT
>JAFGEC010000245.1 GCA_016931775.1 Candidatus Zhuqueibacterota bacterium
AATAATCTGAACATGATCTCCGGATAACAGTTTACACTGAAACTCCTTTTCCAAAAGGTGCAAAGTATCATCCAGATTATCGTAGCGTTTTTTCAGCTGTGCAAGATCGGTATACTGTGCCCAATAGGCACTCCAACCCGGTAAACGTTTTTGTTTTGTCATATTATCTCCTTTTTCTCCACACATCCAACACACATCATTATTATTAAGGGTGGTCAAGCAGCCAATTCTACAAACAACTCACTGACCGGCTTTTCTATCACCTGGCCGAATTTTTCAACAGCGAAAATTTGAATTGCCGTTTCCATTTTTGATTTCCATCGAAGCAGATCATTCTTCCATGTCACATAAATGTCTTTCGTCAACGTTCCATTCCGGAATTTTCCAAAAACATCGATGTCGATCCGGTCGTAAAATAAATCCAGCTCAACTTTTAATTCCGAATGATTATTCTTTAAAAAATTTTCAAATTCCATAAAAGAAACATGAAATTTATCCGCCAACCTTGTAAAAAAGTCATTTACATCTCCAAGAACTTTATTCATATCCGTAACCGGATTGTTTTCAGATAATTTCACGATTTGGATCTGTTTTATTTTATTCGTACGCATTTTAACACCTCAAAATTTTCTCAACAAACCTTTGACTTTGCCGATAATCCGAAATCCCGGATCATCTTTGGGAACATAAATTGCCTGCATGGTTGGATTTTCAGGCTGAAGTCGAATTCGATCTTTTTCCTTAAAAAACCGTTTGACTGTCGCTTCGTCCTCCAGCAGGGCGATAACGATATCACCATTATGACACTGCTGTGTTTTTTCCACCAACACCATATCACCGTCGCGTATATCGGCATCGATCATACTGTGTCCCCGCACACGCAGCAAAAAAGTCTCGCCATGTCCGGCCCAATCTGAATCGAGCAGCAATTCACCTTCCCGATCTTCTACCGCCAGTTGAAACGGACCGGCCTGAACATGGCCGACAATCGGATAGGCACGAGCGCGGAAAGCAGCAGGGTCATCGTCCAACACACCCAAAGAACGGGATTTCCCCTTGTCACCCTTGCGCAGGTGCCCTTTGCTTTCCAGCGCCTTTAAAATCTTGTGTATACCCGCCGTAGAAGCCTGCCCAAAATATTCAGCCAATTCACGCACCGTGGGCGGAAATCCATTTATACCCTGAAACTCTTTAATGGCATCTAAAACCTGTTGCTGCTTGTCGGTTAACTCTTGCATAGGTGAACACTCATTTACTAAGGTGAACAAATGTTTACCTAAATATAATAATTTTTTGTTCACTGTCAAGTACTTTTTTTCAAATTTTTAATTTTTTTTCGTTTTTTTAGAACAGATGTTCAGTTTTGAGCAATGCAATTATGAAAAATTTCCACGAACTGCTTAAATTCGTAAAATATCCTCATCCGAATATTAGAGTTTTGCGAATGTAGAATCTCATGCAGGGGTAAATGAAGCGATGCACCGGCTCTCGACAACGATATAAAATTTATAAAAATTTAGCCGAAGAATGTACATCGCACCAGTCAATACGGCCGGAACGGACGTTTTACTTGCGAATCACTTTATATTTGCATATAATATAGGTACAGTTTTTCTGTTGGTATACTTTTTCCAGACTTTTGTATCACCACTCTTTCAAGCATGTGTAATGATTCAATAACATTTTTCTGTATAACGAATTTTTCGACTGTCATTCACCAATGAAAATTTAAGCAGGAAAATTTTACAAACACAGGAGTTATCATGAAAAAAACAATCATCTTTATGATATTTTTTGCCGGTAACGCAATCTCACAGGAAAACAAATTGAGCAATCCCGAGTTTGATAATGACAAAACCAGCTGGGTCATTAGAAAATACAATGCAGCCGTCATGACGTATGAAGTCAAACAGGATGGATTGCTTTCCGGAGATAATTATTTAGCCGTAAATATAACTCTAGGCGGGGATACCCCTTCCGATGTAGCCGTTTATCAGAACACATCCATTGAAAACGGCCGGATTTACTCTCTCTCATTCATGGCATCGGCCAGCACGGAACACACCATTCAAGCGGTTCTCGCACAATCCTCCGGTGAGAAGAAGACTTTTCTTGAAATAGACGACATTCAACTTACCAATACATCTCAGACCTATGGACCGTATTCCTTGAGCTACCGTGGCGAAGACTGTACGATTCGCCTCTATCTTTATCTGGGCGGAACAGACAATGTAACCGTCAACCTTGACGCCGTCTCGCTGACAGAGACGGATGATCCTACGCATTTTCGGACGGAGGAAAAATTTGAAAAGAGCACTCATACATTTCAGGGAACGACACTCCCCTATCGGCTGTGCAAACCGGATGGTTACAATCCTTCCTTTCTATATCCGCTCGTGCTGGCGCTTCACGGTGCCGGCGAACGCGGAACGGACAATGAAATACACATTCTGTTACACCGCATGGCCACGAGCTGGGCTGACAGTGTAAATCAAAAAAAGTATCCCTGTTTTGTACTGGCGCCTCAATGTCCCGAAGGAAATGACTGGAATGATTATAATCATGAGAACAGAGACGCATACCGGGTCGATGAGGTTCCCAACAGTAATGAAATGCTCACGGTTGTTGACATGCTCGATTCACTAATTGCCGTATTCCCCGTAGATACCAACAGATTATATGTAACGGGTCTTTCGATGGGCGGGTATGGCACGTGGGACGTCATCTCACGTTATCCGAACAAATTCGCCGCCGCCATACCCATGAGCGGAGGAGGCGATTCGACTGTCGTAGACCGGATTAAACATATCCCGGTTTGGAATTTCCATGGTGAAAAAGATTCCACTGTACCCGTCAGCGAATCACGTAAAATGATAGATGCCCTTGAACGGCGGGGATTGACGTGTGTATATACTCACTGTAAAAACGGAGACTGTACGGGAATGCCGGAAGAGGAGATAGAGTCGGCCATAAAAAATGCAGCTCAGTTACTCTACACTGAATGGCAGGGCAAAGATCATGTGATGTGGGCTGAATCGTATGATTATCCGTACCTTTTCCGCTGGGTTTTCGGATGGAACAAATCCACTGGATACTCGAACGTCAAGCGGGGAGCGGATGAAAGCACACCGTTTAATTTTACATTTTATCAAAATTATCCCAATCCGTTTAATCCAAACACAACAATTGAATATGAGTTGGATAAAGCAGGCCATGTGTGCATCGATATTCTGAATATCAGAGGCCAGCGGATCAGGCGGCTTGCCGATAAAATGGAAGAAGCTGGATTCCACTCATTAAATTTCAACGCATCCGGATTGCAAAGCGGATCCTATTTTGTCAGAATGACGACTGAAAACGGCGTGCAGGTCAAAAAAATAATGCTGATAAAATAACGATCCCCTTTGATCCG
>JAFGEC010000246.1 GCA_016931775.1 Candidatus Zhuqueibacterota bacterium
AACGGCAATAATCATGGCTGCGGACCTCATTTCACAGCCTTCCTGATTTGCCAGCTTCCAAACCGCATCAAACGACTTGATGATCACCTTTTCCAAATTTCGATTCACTTCGTCCAAATCCCAGAAAAAATGTTGAATACTTTGAACCCATTCAAAATAGGAAACAATCACACCGCCGCTGTTGGCTAGGATATCCGGAACAATATGGCATCCCTTTTTACACAGCTCTTTTTCGGCATCCGGTGTAACGGGACCGTTGGCCCCTTCCACAATGGCTTTTGCTTTAATGGTATCGACGTTTTGTTTTGTAATCTGTTTTTCCAGCGCGGCGGGCACCAGAATATCCACATCCAACTGAAACAATTCAGAGTTACTGATTTTGCTGACTTCCGGCGCGTCAAAACCGTCCAGCTGATGATTTTTTGATTTTTTGCAGTATTCGATCATTTGTTTAATGGGAAGCCCTTTGGGATTATAATACCCGCCGGTCACATCACTGACGGCAACCACCGTACAGCCCTGTTCCATGAGTAAATCCGCACTGACCGAACCGACGTTTCCAAAACCCTGCACGGCAACGCTGGTTGTTTCAGGCTTTTTATCCCATCGTTTCAACAGCTCCATTGTGTTAAACATGACGCCACGCCCGGTAGCCTCGCGCCGACCCAGTGACCCACCCAGATCGATGGCCTTGCCCGTGACGATATCCAACACCGTGGAGCCCTCGAACATACTGACAGTGTCCATAATCCATCCCATGGTCTCAGAATTGGTATTAACATCCGGAGCGGGAATATCCTTATGGGCACCGATGATCGGCATAATACCAACCGTATAGCGCCGTGTCAGCCGGCGGATTTCATTTAGTGACAATTTTGTAACGTCTACTTTCACACCGCCTTTGGCACCGCCGTAAGGAATGTTCACGACGGCACATTTCCATGTCATCCACATGGCAAGTGCGCGAACCTCGTCGATGGTCACAGATTCATGATAACGAATTCCACCCTTACACGGGCCGCGTACACTGGAATGCTGAACTCGGTGACCGGTAAAAACTTCCGTACGGCCGTCATCCATGACCACCGGGCATGAAACAGTCAACTCTCTTTCGGGATGACACAAAACCCTAAGCATATTCGGATCCAATTTAATTTTTTGAGCAACCTGGTCCAGCTGCTCTAAAGCCATTGCATACACACCACCATCTTGCATAGTTACTCCTTAGGTTTTTACAGACCTTGATTCTTTACTTTTTCCAATTGTCTTCTCTGTTTTTTCGTTGGCCTCCCTTTAAATTTTGATTTTTGTTCCTTAAATGATGAAGCAAAATACTCCAACAATTCAATTTTTTCATCGGATATCTTTTGCTCCTCCAGTTCATACATATTTTTAGCATCTTTTGCAGAAACGTTTCTGGCCGTTAGCGAAATAATAGTAAAATTGAAAAACTTTCCTTTTTTATTTTTTACTGTCACATAATCTCCCGGCTTGACCGTTTTGGCCGGTTTGGCAACAATCCCGTTCACTTTGATCCGGCGGCTCTCACACGCTTTAGTGGCTTGCGCGCGTGTTTTAAACAGACATGAATAATTAAGCCATTTATCCAGCCGTTGTTCTTTTAATTCCAGAGTTTCCATTAAAACAACTCTAATTTTAAATATCTTTGCGGGCGGTCTTCAATATCCTGGATCAAACTATCCATTTCCGCGGTAACTTTTAGTAATTTATTATACAACTCTTTATTTGTGATCATTTGACCCAGGGTTCCTTCACCCTGTTCCATTTTATGCATCACCTTATTCAGTTCAGCTACAGCCTGAGAAAATTCCAGAAAAACTTTCGGATCGCGAACAAGCTGTCCAGCAGTACCCTTACCGATTCGCAAACTATCGGACAGTGCCATTGCAGATTTGGCAAAGCTGTTCAAATTATTATAAAGGGATGGATCCATCATAATTTTTGCAACGGTTCCTTCACCTGTCGCCATCTGATTGCTGATTTCTTCCAGCAATAACAATAATTTATCGATCTCAAAATAAACCCGCGGATCATTCACCAATAATCCGAGTGTGCCTTTGCTGTTATTTATACTTTTGGTAATTTCATTGATCGAATCCACGGTTTTTTTGAGTGCTCCAAAAATCAGCATACCATCGTCGATAAGTTTTTCGATATCTATAGGATCGGATCCCTTGAGTTTTTCTCCGTGTTTTAAAACCGGTTGGTCAAGCGATCCCATGGTCACACCGATGTATTTATCACCCAATAATCCCAACGTTCCGATATGAGCTTCCGAATCCGCTCGGATTCTTTCCTGGGTCGCCTTATCAACCTCCAGAACAACCCGAATACTTTTATTTTCAGTTTGATCTGAAAACCCAACGTTGACCACCGTACCTATTCTCACACCGGCAAGACGAACCGGCGCGCCGGTTTGCAATCCGTTGACATGGGAAAGATAGACAATCAGCTGATATTTATCGCGGAACAATCCGCGCTGCTGGCTGATTGACATAATGGTAAAAATGACAATCATAAGAGCGATCAGGATTGTCAGCCCCACTTTGACTTCATGTTTTCTCTGTTCTGCCTGACGCGTATTCATTTTGGACCCGCCAAAAAAGTTTTAACAAAATTGTTTTTACTGTTACTTACTTCATGTATTGACCCGATTTCGATGATACGTCCTTCATTGATAACTGCCAAGCGGTCGGCGACGCTGTAACCACTTGCCAGTTCATGGGTAACCACAATAGATGTGACACCGTACTGCTGTTGTGTTTTACGAACGAGCTGATTAATGGTCGTGGCGGTCATCGGATCCAGTCCGGTTGTCGGTTCGTCATAAAGAATGATTTCCGGACGATAAGCGATGGCACGTGCCAAAGCGACGCGTTTGCGCATACCACCTGAAAGTTCCGAGGGCATCAGATTTTCAGTTCCCGGCAGGTCTACAAATTTCAAATTCTCAAGCACAACATTACGAATTTCATCAGCCTTCATATTTGTATGCTCAACAAGGGCATACGCGATGTTTTCACCTACCGTTAAGGAATCGAACAATGCCGAACTCTGAAACAACATGCCAATTTTTCTACGAATTTGATATTGGCTGCTCTCTGCCAGTTCTGACATAACGACGCCGTCGACAAAAACTTGGCCGCTGTCGAGTGCTATCAATCCGAGCAATATTTTAAGCATGACACTTTTACCGCATCCACTTCTTCCGAGGACAACCAAGGTTTCTCCTCTTTTAATATCGAGATTAAGGCCCTTGAGTACCTCATTATCATCAAATGATTTATAAACGTCCTGAAATTTTATTATCGTTTCGTTTGACATCATATAATGGACAAAAATAATTTGGTAATAAAAAAATCAAGTGCAAATATGAGTAAAGATGAAAGAACAACCGATCGGGTTGTTGCCTCTCCTACTCCTTTCGTGCCGCCCGATGCAGAAAATCCCATAAAGCAACTGACACTGGAGATCGCCATGGCAAAAATGATCGGCTTAATTAAACCAAGTGTGATATCATCAAAGTCGATTATATTGATAACAGTCGACCAGTAAAACGAAGAACTGATACCCAGATTTGAAACGGCGATAATCAAAGCCCCCAGAATTCCGGTGAGATCACCGATTATTGTCAGAACCGGAAGCATTATGACGAGAGCGAAAAACCGTGTCGAGGCCAATTTTTTTATAGGATTTGTTCCCAGCGCACGCATTGCATCGATCTGTTCGGTAACCTGCATGGAGCCCAATTCCGCGGTTATTCCGGCACCGACACGTCCTGCCACAACCACAGATACCAGAACGGGTCCCAATTCTCGAATGAGGGACGCACTGACCAATGTACCGACATACATTTTGGCACCGTAAATAGCCATTTCATATCCCGATTGTAACGCCAGAACCATTCCGGTAAATCCGGTTGTCAGTAAGACAATCGTCAGCGAACCCACACCAATACCATACATTTGCTCCAGAACGTCGCGCACATAAAATGGCGGCTGGAATAAATAAAAGACAGACCGACCAAACATTTCGGTCAGACCATGTAAAGTGTAAAGAAAATTGAATATCGATTGGGTTATTCGTTTCAAACTTAAAGTCCTGAAAATCCATACCCTAATTTTAAAAAAAAAAGTAATTTAATCAACACATTTCTTTTATTCCACAATATTCGCAAGTCGCTCCACACATTCAAATCCGGAAGCGAACCATAGTACCGGTGCGACCCCGTATATTACTTTTGAAATATCCGTCTTATTTCCTCAGCGATAATTTCGCGATGAGTGTCATCTGTGTGATACATTCGAATACTTTTAAAAGTTTCAACTTTTTCAAGAAAATATAAAGCCCGGCTTTGCACAACAGCAAACACCGGAATTGGACCGTTAAACACATTTTCCAATGCCGTCTGATATTTTTCAGCAGACTCTTCAATAATTCCAATTTCATCGATCACCAACAGGTTCGTTGACGGGGGCACTGTGCGTAAAAATTTTTCAGCACGGTCATTAAAAACATCCAGGTCGATTCCATATTTATCAAAATGGGGCTTTCCCGAAAATTCAACGTGTGCAAATATTCCTAAACTGCCGTTAGTTTGATCTTTTAACTGAAAACCGGTTACACGTTTTTTTTCAAAAACCGGACAGGAAAAGAGTCCCTTATAACCGGTCAGGGTGCGGAGTACACTGCGAACGATAGTCGATTTTCCACATTGAATGTCACCAATCAGCAGAATATTTTCATTTTTTTTCATAATTTTTAACAGTTTGTACATTCACAACGATTCCCGATTTTTGAAAACCGTCGAGTGTTCTCAGAATAATCCACGCTGCCATAGCACCGGCAAAAAGGTGCACAACAAGCAAAATAGCAAAACCAAATATCAACCAGCTGACGGAGGTGTTAAAAAACCGAATCACCGAATAAAAAATGTCCGCATATACAATAAATACATTTTTCCCTGCAAGCAGACCATGGGTAACAGCCGGATGAAACAGCGTATATCCGACGCTTATCGCACCTGCCAGAATGTAAGACAGTCTACGCGGTTTGGATGACCAAAGCGTTAATTCAATAATCATTGATTCGAAGATAATGGCCAAAATAGGATAAAAGGCAATGCCACCCGAAAAACTAAATTTCAAAAAAACAACGACGGCAGCCATATATAGGACAGAACCGCGGATATGTGAATAATACCGGCCGGCAAAAATGAATATCAGGGACAGTAATGTCATAACCGCTCCCTTGAAAGGGAGCGTCAATGTTTGCAAAAAAGTACCTAACTGTATCTCAAGCACCGCCCAAGCGGTACTGAGAAGGGATAAAAAAACAAAACGCCTCATTGTTATTTGCCGACTTTCTTACGCGAATGTATAAAAATAAATTTGCCCAACGCGATGGAAAGTAACTTTGCCTCCGCCGTATCTGCACGAGAAGGAATCAGGATAGGTGCAGAAGCACCCATGGTAACATGCGCTAAACGGAAATTGGCAAAATAGGTCGTAGATTTAGCAAGCATATTTGCGGATTCAATTTCCGGACAAACGAGGATATCAGCTTTGCCGGCAACTCTGGACCGTACCCGTTTTATCCGCGCCGCTTCAAGGGAGACAGCGTTGTCCAGTGCAAACGGACCGTCGATGACACACCCTGTAATCTGATGGCGGTGATTCATTTTAGTAATAATGGCGGCATCAAGCGTCGCGGGAATGGCTGGATTGATATTTTCAATTGCGGATAATAATGCCACTTTGGGATTAAGATTGCCCAATGCATGGGCGACAGAAACAGCGTTTTCAATAATCTGAATTTTTTGAGCGATCGTCGGTTTTAACACCACACCGCCGTCAGTTATCATGGTGAGTTTTTTACGGTCCCGATTGGGATTTTCAAACATAAAAATATCACTCAATAATTTTCCTGTTCGCAATCCGGTTTCGGCATCCAGAACCGCCTTTAACAATACATTGGATTTGACTTTTCCTTTGAGCAGAATGTTTGCTCTTTTTGTGCGTACGGCATCAACGGAAAGATGTGCGGTCTCACGCTCGGTTCCGCCCTCGTGGACAGTTAAAAAATTACGTATATCTTCCGGTAGATCGGCAAGAAACTTTTCGATTCGCGAAACACGTCCGAACAACAGACCTTCCGCGATTCCCATTCGAACGGCTTCAATAATAGCCTGCAGGGCGGATCTGTTTTCAGCGCCGGCAACGGCAACTTTAACTCGTCTTCCTTTTCGCGCATGGGTGATAAGATCATCCAATGTGTTGATCATGTAATCCTCCGCAGGTGGAAATTCTAAATCTCATGGGGCTGGGGACATATAATCGTATACGGTACGCCGGTGCGCGGCTCGGCCATCATGGAGGCAACGGTTTCGCGCCACCTTAAATAATGCGGGGTCTTTTTATGCGCCGCAGCAGCTTCAGGCGTTTCATATGCTTCATAAAGTAAAAATTTTGTCGGATCATCTTTATTCTGGCAAACATCAAAACGTATATTCCCAGGCTCTTTAATAGAAGCATAGTGATTTTCAGTACTTGCCTGGATGAAATCCAGAATATCGTCTTTTTTAACATGGACATGAACGCAGGTGACTGTCATATTTTGGTCCTTTCGGAAAAATTATATTTATTACTATAATCGTACTGTCTAAGCGACAACTTAAACTTTCATGTCAAAGATACCGCTCTATAGAAAAAAAATCCGGTATACGTTCAATATTCCATCCGTTCCACTCCGCTGTAAATGAACGAATAAATAAATGCGACTCAATACTTTTTCACTTTTTCCACCCCCTGCAGAACCCGCAAAGCCCCTTCTGCCAGCGCCTTCATTTCCAATTCTCCCTCATAAATAACAACAGGTGCAATAAATTCTAGCCGCTTTTTCAAATCCGATACCAGCATTTTCGAATGTGTCAATCCTCCGGTTAAAACCACAGCATCGATGCCGTCATAAAGCACTGTTGCCATGGCACCGATTTCTTTTGCAATCTGATAAATCATTGCATTGAAAATCAATTTTGCTTTGGTGTCTCCGGTAACAATTTTTTTTTCCACATCGGGCAAGTTAGAGGTGCCCAAATATGCCATTAATCCACCACCGCCCATAATCATCTTTTTAATATCCTGTTCGCTGTATCGACCGGAAAAGCACAAATCAACCAGCGGCATCAGCGGCAGGCTACCGCTGCGGTCCGGCGAAAAAGGACCTCCGCTGGAGGCGTCATTCACATCGATTACCCGGCCGCCCCGGAGTGGCGCAACCGATATACCGCCGCCCAGATGGGCGACAACCATTTGGGCGGTATCAGGATTTTTTCCCTTCTCTTCACAGGCCCAAATAAAGGCCGCGCGTAAACTCAGTGAATGTGCCAGAGAACGTCGCTGAATTTGCGGATGACCTGAAATCCGAGCCACATCGTCAAATTCATCCACCGATACCGGATCGACGGTATAGGCGGGACAACCAAATTCCTCTGCGATCTCGAAGGCCAAAACACAACCCATATTGGAAATATGCTCACCCTGCACACCTTTCCGTGCATCCTCGATCATGGTGAAATCTATGAGATAAGTACCACGGCGCAGAGGTTTCAATAATCCCCCGCGCCCGACCACCGCATCCAGGCACTGCACGTTTTGTTCTTTCAAGAAATTTTTTACAGCATTTAACCGTAAATCAAATTGATCCCACATACTTTTGAACTTTGTAATGATTTGAATTTCATGGGTATAGGAAGTGAAAGCAATTTGAGCCCTGTTTTTCGACAGTGACACTTTGGTGGATGTGGATCCCGGATTAATGACCAGAATTAAATAATTTTCGGTCAAAAATGACTCCCATTTAATAATTGCGGTTTCATTTTTGATATGCAATGAAATATAATCATCCAAAAGATGGATTTCAAGGGAAAATATTAAAGGGTATTCCCTAAAATCTCAAGAAGGCCGGGTGTTTTGAATTTGTTAGATGTTTTTACTTTTACAAAAAAAATCCCCGGTTAGAAAACCGGGGATGGAGGTGAAACGGAGACAAGCCCTAGTGGGTAAATCTCGCAGTTTGAGGAAGCTTTATGGATACTATTTAAGAAAATTCATCTTTCTTATCTGGCGTTTGGTTCCGACTTGCAATTCATAAAAATAAGTGCCTGACGGTAACTCGGAAGCGTTAAAATTCACCTGATAAACACCGGCAGCAAGGTTTCCGTTTACAAGAATACCGACTTGCTGCCCCATAATATTGTAAATACGTAATGTTACAAAGGAATCATTTTCCATTTTAAACGATATGGTCGTGACCGGATTAAACGGATTCGGCCGATTCTGATTCAAACTGAATTGCACATCGCCTTCTCCCCTTTTTCCACGGCCACCGTCAACGGACGGTTTTGGCCGCGGTTCGAACCATACTGCTCCGTCAAGTGTTAAAACAACGAGAACCGGTATCTCAAACTGGCGTGATTCACGTACAACACCTTCAATCGTCACTTCGTCTCCGGCCTCCGGTAAAGTTAAATTGGAATCCGACGGTGCAAACCAGCGAGGTCCAAAGTTTAATACATAATCGCCAACAGCATCGTCATCCTCGTCAAGCAAAACAAGTGCGCGGTTTGTCAAAACCGTATCAATCAACACGGTACCGCTTATTGTGACTATTTCCAGTGAGTCGATTGGTGGAACGCAAGGACCGTTTTCTCCAGGCCCCATACTTCTTCCGCCGGGTCCGGATTGACCGCCCGGATTCATGCCGCCACCTAAACCGCCTCTATTGCCGCCATCCTGATCACCTCTGCCATGTGGATTTTGTGCAAAGGCTGAAAACACCAGTGCCGTACAAATCAATAAAAGCATTATCCTGTAAATTTTCATCGTACCTCCGTTTGTTTGGTTGTCGATTTTATTTATCATATTTCAAGAATAATGCCAAAAAAATGGATAGCAATAAATATATAAAAATAAAATATTTACACAGGTATCGTGCAGATGAATGATAAAATCCTATGCAAAATATGCATACTGATTTGCAAAATTTGCACGATGAAGTTAATAAATAATCTTTAAAATTTTATTTCAAGCCCAAGTGCAGGCAGCGGTGACGATGAGTAAGATTTTGGAGAAACAGATAGATATGGAGTACTGAATAGAAACAAATCACATTGAGAAACTATCCAAACGGCTAAAAATGCATAGCCAAAATAAAACTGATTTTTGTATGAGACGTTATATTTATTATAGGCCTGCTCAACGCCAGCTTTTGCTGATATATAATCGGCCCTGTTCGTTCGAGTCCGTACAACCGAATAGAAAAAACCACCCAGAGTTAAAGAGGCTGAGGAAAGTAAAATTCCACCTTTTTGTCTAAAGCCCCGATGATATTGTTCCCATCCGGGATAGAAAGCGCGCCAACTTGATTCGATGTTAAAATCCGGGATTTGAATCTGCTGCAAACGAACGTTTAACTCCTCAAGATATTCAATTTTCGCCTTTTGATAGAGAGTCAGTACTTTTGGAGAGGTTGTAACCGGATCCAGACCGTACGTGGGATCAATATTCATAATATTCCAAAAATAATGTTCTGCCAGGGTTGCGTTGTTATCCTGGAAAGCGATAAACGCCGCATATTTATAAATTTCAATTTGGTCTTTCTTATCAAATGTCTCAATGTCTCCCAATGCAATATTTAATAGGAACAAACATTTAGCCGTATCAAACTGGTTATATGCCTGGATCAACTCGTTCAGAATATTTGTTTCGACAATTTTTTGGGCCCAAATAGTGGTTAATGATGTAATAAGCATAGAAAATACGAGTATTTTTTTCATACTGTCAGGCTCATTGCTTTAAATAGTTAATCTTCAATACATTGCGATGTTTTGCACCATTTAAACCGATAAAATAAACGCCTGCTGGGGTATCGACCGGCATTGTTAGCGGGATTTGAAAAGTTCCGGCCGATAAATAGCCGGCGAACAGCCCTAAAACCTGCCGGCCGGTTATATCATAAAGATTGATATTCACATTTTCAGGATATGGCAAAACAAATTGAATTTTTGTACTTGTAGCAAACGGATTTGGGTAATTTTGCGCGAGTCTATAGTTATCAATGGCCGTAATTTTTAATTGATTTTGAACCGCTGTTTCCAATTCCAGAACTTCTACAATACCCGTTACATCCTGATCGTGTCGACCACGTCCGCCGATGGCATAAAGCCGGTTTTTAAAAAAAGCAGCGGCCAATTCGCGTCTGGGGTACGCCAGAGAAGGTCCCTCCTGCCAAAAAAGCTCCGCATTAGCGGATTTAAACGTCCAGACACGATCACTGACGCCAAAACGTCCGATACCACCAATGATCCAGGCACTGCTTTCACTACATGTATAACCTGCACTGGCTATATCAATAGGCATTTTTCCTTCCGGTTGCCATTTTTTCCCGGCCGGTGAATAAAATTCACAACTATTAACAGGATTAAAATAATAACCACCGCAAGCATATACGATGGAGTCTAACCTCACGACCATTGGATCACTTCTTGGTGTTATCAGGCGGGCTTCCAACTGATGCCAGGTATTTGAGTTCGGCTGATACACTTGAACGATATCCAGATATTGTCTACCCATTGAGCCACCAACCAGCCAAATACTGCTATCCACGACAACAGATGAGGTACCGTAAACCGGCATCTGTAAGCTTGTAACCACCTCCCAATGCCCAACCTGCGGATCAAACATTTCAACTTGATCGACAGGTTTCATCCCCGATCGGCCGCCGAATACAAAAATTTTCCCATCGTAAACCTGTGCTGTGGTGTTTTCGCGGGCGTGGTTCAATGATGGGTAATCGGAATTCCAGATGTTGGTTACTGGATCATATACTTCGACTGTTCCCAGAGGACGTTGTGACCGTTGACTTCCTCCGATGGCCCATAATTTACCATAAAAAACCACAACTGCCAGTCCTTTACGTTCTGTCGCCATACCAGCCGTTTGATGCCATTTCTGTGCTTCAAGCCGGCTCTGAAAAACCAATAAAATTAAAAATAAAGCACAAAGCAGGAATTTTCTCACGGTTAACAATCCGATCAAAACATAATGAATAATTTTTTTTCTCAATGATGACGGCTTTTTTATTTGACCATGCAAATTTTGCATATTTTTCTCATAGATTCCTGGTTATTGAATACATACAAACTTGATGCCGGAATTATTTCATTGTGTGATAAAATGTTAAAGTATCTCCTTGAGCAATAGAGATTAATTTTCGAAACGTTTTATATTGAGGGTGCCTGAGTTCCAATAAATGTTGGCCCGATGATATAATAATCGGCTCTTTGAGGGGTGTCGTATCGAATAGCTGACCGTCAAGAAATATATCCGCCCACGGACGCACCATGACATTCAGATAACCTGCTTCATTAAAAAACGAATATCGTATTTTTTCCGTATCTCCTTCCTGAACGGTTAGATTGAAAATTTTATCGGCAAATCTGGGATGCTGTAGAAAAATCTGGTGTTCTCCGGGTGTAACCGGAATATCAACTGAAACGGCCGTGGAATCGATCAATTGACGGTCGATGGTGAGAGTTGCCCAGGGAGAGACACGTATCTGTAACAATGTCGCGGATCCTGATTTTCTCTCAAGATCAGACGTCTTTTGACTACTATCAGCCGAAAATATAGGAGAAACTTCATCAAACGTATTTGGCACGTTCTCAATTTCAGTTTTCACGAACCTGGAATCATCGGTTGGAGATTCATGAAGTACATAAACCGTACTCTGCCCCGTACTATCTATCCCGTTACCGGTAACGGGGAATAAAACCGGTTCAATGTCGATGTGATCTATTTGAACGAAAATAATCGATACAACCAGAACAATAGCAGATAAAAACAAGAAAATGATGTGACTTTTTGTCCAAAACCTTCGACCTGAAGAATCGGCAGTTGCCGGTTTTTGCTCCGCATCAGAGGCCAATTCTTTGACGACATCCGCCAAGTCGCTCCTGGAGATATCAGAAATCGTTATCCCACCCTCGAGTTTTTGTCGCAGTTCATGAACTGTTGCAGGTCTTTTTTGGGGTTCTTTTTCCAAAAGCCACCGGACGATATAATCGATATTGGATTCGATATTCAATAATTCAGATAGTGGACGTGGTGTTTCATTGATGATTCGATTTAAGGATGCCGATACATTTTCAGCTACAAAAGGCTGCACGCCTGTCAGCATTTCATACCACGTAACGCCGAGTGAATACAGATCTGTCGCCGGTGATAGCGGCTCGCCGGTAATCTGTTCCGGTGCCATATACGCCGGTGTTCCCAATATATGGCCGTCGGCAGTAAACACTGATTTCCGCTTTTGATGAGCGATTCCAAAATCCGATAATTTTACCGTTCCATCGATGTCGATTAAAATATTTCCGGGTTTGAGATCACGGTGGATAATGCCGTGACGATGCACATATTCAAGCGCCTCCAGCAACTGGACAACAATCTGCGAACTCTGTAACAGATCGAGCCGTGTTTTTTGTAACAGGTGTTCCAGATTTGTGCCTTTTATGTATTCTAAAACCATATAAGTGTAATCTTCGACATCTCCAACAGTATAAACATCAACGATACTCGGATGTTTTAATTGTGCGCAAATTTGTGCCTCATTTCTGAAACGTCTTTTCCAATCCTGACCGTTGCGGTCTAAAGGCTTCAATAATTTGATAAAAACAAACCGTTCGAGGGTTCGTTGATAACCGCGCAGGGATATAGTATACGGACCTTCCTGGATGATTTCCTGTATCTCGTATTCACCGATTTTTTTAAAGGGAATCCACATTTCAGTTTTCCAGTCCCCATTCTTTTAATTTATAATGAATCCAGCGTAATGAGACACCCATCATTTCTGCCGCCAGGGTTTTATTCCCTCCAACGGCATTTAATGTTTTTTTTAACAATTCACACGAAATTTCTTCGAGCGACTTCCCGGCCTGTATACCCGTCTCGGGTAACGAATCATCCAGGGCCACATCATCAATGTCGATGATCCGATCCACATCCATAACCATCGCTCGTTCTATCATATTTTCGAGCTCACGAACATTTCCCGGCCAGCGATGTTTGATCAGTTTATCGATTACTTTGCCGGAAACACGCGGTATAGTCACATTCATTTGCAATGCTAATTTTTTCATAAAGTATTTAACGAGAAGCGGAATATCTTTAATCCGTTCTCTCAACGGAGGTACCTCGATCTGGATGACATTGAGCCGGTAATACAAATCCTGTCTGAATTGTCCGTCTTTTATCGCTTTTATCAGATCACGATTGGTGGCAGTAATAATGCGGACATCGACGACTTTTGGTTCGAGTCCCCCGATGGGTGTATATGTTTTATCCTGTAAAAATCGAAGCAGTTTTACCTGAATTGTCGGCGGCAGTTCGCCGACTTCATCGAGAAAAAGCGTACCGCCGTTTGCCGTTTCAACCAGCCCCTGCTTTGACCCAACCGCGCCGGTAAAAGCACCTTTTTTATGACCAAAAAGTTCACTTTCCAGAAGATTTTCAGGTATCGCGCTGCAATTTAGTGCAACGAACGGGGCATGTTTTCTGTTGCCGTTAAAATGAATGGCTCTTGCAACCAATTCTTTACCAGTTCCTGATTCACCGGTGATCAGAACATTTGCCGTATTATCCAGCACCCGTCCCATCTTCTGAAAGACTTGTTCCATGGTTTTGCTCTTGCCAATTATTTCTTTAAAAGAATATATGCGATGAAATTCCTGTTTCAGAACGGCATTTTCTTCCTGCAGTTGAGACATCAAACTGATATTTGTCATGGCGATGGCCGCTTGATTTGCAAGTGCCTGAAGGAACGAAAGAGTTTGCCGGGTTAACCTGGCTTTTTCATTCCGGTTGTCCACGTAAAGGATACCCAGCAGTTTTTCACTATATACAATTGGTACACAGGCAATCGAACGGATTCTATGCAGTCTGATACTCTTTGACGCATCGAAGCGTTCATCGCTCTGTGTGTCAAAGGAAAGCAAGGGTTTCAAGGTTGACAATACCTTGTCAACGGTGGAGCGGGAAATATCTTCCATATTTTGATATTTTTCGGCATTCATATTGTATTCAGCGCTAATTTGTCCGTCTTGTAGGATAAATCCTCGATCCACTTCGAGTTGCTGTACGGCGATATCCAGGAGCATACGCATTAATCGTTCGGGTTGGTGCTCGGAATTGATTTTTTGGCTTGATTCCACAAGTGCGACAAGATATTGTTCGGGTATTGAATCCATAAAATGATGCCTTTAAGGTACGATAAACGACGATTCTTTTGACCGGCAGAAATTACCCAACTCGTCCCGAATTCCAACTGCCCAAAAATATGTCCCAGTCGACAATGAATCAGACCATAAGAGTTGTGTCGTTGTTGAAGGTAATCCATGGATGCGGCGAAGAAGCACAGGTACACCGGCGCTCACACGGTACATCAGTATCTCGAATGAAAAATAGTACGGTGAAAGATACTCTTCCCATTTAAGCAGCGGATGTGCACCGGTTACCTCCAGACCGAACGGCGAATCTGGTACCGGTGACTCATCAATAATCCGAATGAGAGCAAAGGGGCCATATTGAACATTTGATTCAGATTTGTCCAAAACACGAACAAAAAGATCGCGTCCGACAAGAGAAAATAAATTTTTCTCCTTTAAGTGATTTTGCTCCAGTGACAACAGGAAGGAATCGGGAACCGCTTCGCGCGACAGCATATGGCTTGTATCCGGCAGAATGAGAAAAACATTTTTTACATCCATATTTCCGTCCGGGTCCGCGATGGTGACAACAGCATTCAGATACACCTCCGGATCGGGCCACCATTGGTCGATATATTCGCTGGTGATTTTTACCTTTTGAATCTGCGGTTGTCCATTCAGATAGAATGTCCCGGTGGAGAATGTATCAGGATCAAACGCTAAACACAGTGAATCAAATCCTGATTTGGTAAAAAGCAGTGTGTGTGGTCCGGTTTCGATGTCGTATAAAAAAAATTTACCATCGATGTCAGTGTTGGCGAATTGCCGTTCCGGCAATATACCGACCTGACAGTTTTCAATAGGCGAATGAGGTAAATTTTTACCGACGACCTGGCCTGATATGGTCAGGCGGTCTACAGAAGTGTTGCGGCCTATATCAAGTGGATTATCATGGGGAGCATCGGGCACGCATGACAAGATGAGTATAAAAAGAAGCAAAATATATTTAAAAGACTTTGTCATTTTCTCGCGTGTCTAAAGCTTTGTTTACGGCTTTTCATTATGAATTGAATTTCGTCATTTATCCGGACATTATCAATATAAAAAAAGACCCCGGCAGAACATTCCGCCGGGGTCTTTTTGTATCATATGTATATATTCGTCATCATTTCATTTTCAGGCCACTTTATCCTTATAAACCATCTTGGGCGTATATTTCGTATGCAGCAATTCATGCGCCTTGTGGCTGTTGGGTTTCCCCAGGAATTCTTCATACAGCTTGATAACAGCCGGATTCTCGTGGGATTTGCGAATCTCCAGTGCCCGGTCGGCCTTGTAAATAGCTTCCATACGTTTTTTCCGGATATCCATGGAAGTCGGAACCGGCTGGCCGCCGCCGCCGATACATCCGCCGGGACAGGCCATTATTTCGACAAAATGATAGTCGGCTTCGCCAGAGGCGATTTTTTCCATCAGTTTGCGCGCATTGGCCAGACCGTTGGCCACCGCTGCCTTGACTTTGAGCCCGGCCAGGTCGATTTCGGCCTCACGGATCCCTTCCATACCGCGCACTGACTTGATTTCCACATCATCCAAAGGTTTTCCGGTGACAACTTCATAAACCGTTCTCAACGCCGCTTCCATCACACCCCCGGTATTGCCGAAAATAACCGCCGCGCCGGTGGAGATACCCAGCGGTTTATCGAATTCCTCCTTGGGCAGTTCTTCCATTTTGACACCCAGTTGTTTGAGCATCATCGCCGCTTCACGGGTTGTTAAAACCGCATCAACATCCTGATACCCGCTGGAGGTCATTTCATCGCGGCCGGCCTCGTATTTTTTAGCCGTACACGGCATAATAGAGACGACATAGATATCCTTGGGATCGATGTTGTTTTTCTCGGCGTAATAGGTTTTCGCCAGTGCACCGAACATCTGCTGAGGTGATTTACACGATGAAACGTGCGGCAGTAATTGTGGGTAAAAGTGCTCGATAAAATTGATCCAACCCGGACTGCACGAAGTCAACAACGGCAGGGTGCCCCCGCTTTTTATACGCCCAAGTAATTCATGACCCTCTTCCATAATGGTCAAATCCGCTGTGAAATCGGTATCAAACACCTTGTCGAATCCGAGCATTCGTAATCCGGCGACCATCTGGCCGGTGACCAGAGAACCGGCCGGCATGCCCATGGCTTCACCAATTGAGGCGCGAACGGCGGGCGCGGTCTGAACCACAACATGTTTTTGCGGATCGTCCAACGCATCCCAAACGCGGTTGATGTGGCTGTTTTCGTACAGCGCGCCCACCGGACAACGGTTAATACACTGGCCACAGGCCACACAGGCGATATTGTTCAGGCCTTTACCGAACGGCGTATCGACCCATACGTCGTATCCCCTGCCCTCGAGGCCGAGAGCACTGACACTCTGAACAAGTTCGCAGGTCTGGATACACCGGCGGCACAAAATACATTTCGAGGGATCGCGCACAATCGCGGGACTGGACGTATCAAGCAAGCCTTTTCTCTCGTGGTATTCGAAACTGTTTTCACGAATGCCAAGCTGATCAGCCACATCGCGCAGTTCACAGGAACCGTTGCGCACACACTCGGTACATTTCATGGGGTGGCGTGACAACAGCAGCTCCATGGCAACACGCCTTGAATCCCGCACGACTTTAGACCGGGTGGAAACTTTCATCCCGTCCTGGCACTTCCACGAACATGCGGTTCTCAGCAACCTGTCGCCCTCGACTTCCACAACGCAAAGGCGGCAGGCGGAAACCGGCGGCAGATCGGGATGGTAACACAATCTGGGTATTTTTATATTTATCTTTTCCGCAGCTTCCAACAGAGTTGTTCCC
>JAFGEC010000247.1 GCA_016931775.1 Candidatus Zhuqueibacterota bacterium
ACGGCCGTCGATTTATTGAGCCACACCGCACTGAGGGACCAAGTCGAATTTTATTTATCAGCCATGCAGACAAAAATCGATTCGATTCCCAAAACCGGAATCAAATATTTGGTCTGTCCCGGCACTCCTCCGTCCCCCAAAACCTGGACCCCCGGTCTGCTTGGACAATTTCAAAAATTACGCGGCTATTCGCCATTGCCCTTCCTGCCGGTATTGAATAACTATACCGTACTGAACAGGACCACGTCGGAACGTTTTTTATGCGATTTTTATAAAACACTTTCTGAAATTCTTAAAGACAATCATACACGTGTGAGTCGTGAAATTTTTGAAAAATACGGTCTGTATCTTTTCACGACAAACCCCTGCGCTTCAAGCGGCCAATATTCGACGGCGGGTAAATGTCATCCGGAAACCCAGTCGAATGACAGTTATCAAGATGATCCGGAAGGTTTTTTTCCGCTCACCTGTAACGCCTATTCCCTCAATACCCATACCCCGGTGAATTCACAACTTGTTGTACCCTGGCCGGCCGGTACAATGGTTCGCCCATGGTTCGATTTTCTTTCACGTTGTGCCTTTCTCCTTCAGCAGGGCCATTTAATGGCGGATATATTGTTCTATATGGGTGACCATCCTTCGGATATTGGTCAATATTTTTCCTTAACTTCGTGGCAAAAATATGGCTATAATTGTGATATGTGCGCAACGGACGACATCCTGTTTCAACTTGATGTCAAAAACGGCAATATCGTGCGCCCGGACGGTGCCGAAGCCAAATTACTTGTCCTTACCAACACTAAAGACATCAATCCGTTAGCCCTAAAAAAAATACAGCAACTGGTGATCGCAGGTGCAACCGTTATCGGCCCAAAGCCCGAGACATCGATAGGGCTTTCTTTCGGGCAATACGGCGACGAATTGGTCCGGGACATAGCGGACCGGATGTGGAAAAATATAAATTCCGGCGGCTATCAAATGAAAAATTATGGAAGGGGATGGGTTGTATGCGGAGAATCGGTGCAGGATGTCTTTGCTCAGAGGGGCGTTGAGAGGAATTTTTCATTCACAAGTATTTTTGACTCTGCGGATGTCGACTTTATCCACCGGCAGACATCTACTCGAGACATCTTTTTCATTGCCAACAGAAAAAACCGCCGTGAACTGTTAAACTGTTTTTTCCGCACGGAAAAAGACCACCCTCAAATATGGAATCCTGCAGACGGAACGATTATGAATCCGGCTGTTTACCGGCAAACCGAAACGGGCATCAGAATGCCGCTCAAGCTGGAACCCCTTTCCACGTTATTTGTCGTTTTCGAAAATTTATCGCAAAATCATATTCTATCCATCAGCAAGGATAACATCCCGGTGTTTCCCTATCAGGAACACGGCATCAGCATCGACGAACAGCCGGACGCCGTCTGCAAACAAAATTTTATTCATCTGCACATTTGGACGCCGGGTGAATACAGTCTACTGACAACCGGCAACCTTGCACAACTTTTTTATGTGGAAAAAATTCCGAGCGTTCAAACAGATACAAAATGGCAAGTGTTTTTTGAGCGGGATTCGTCTTCACTGCATCATCAAAATACTTCAGAAAGACATAATGAGGAAACATCACCAAAATCCGACACCGGTTCGCAACCGGCTGCGGTGAAATTTAAAAAACAGTTTACCGTCCCGCAACTGACAGAACTGGAGGAATTTAATGCTTTTCTGATGATCGATCACATGAATATTCCGGGACGAATATATTTAAACGGCATCAAGCTGGGTGTGTTGTGGAACTCTACATTTAAAATGGATATAACAAGAGTCTTGAAACGGGGTGCCAATTCCCTTGTCTACGAACCCGCCGAAAACGGGCAACGGACATTGAAACTACTGGAAAAAGGTACACAAAGTAGAGGGGAAAATCGTTCCCCGAACCCATCTGATTTTGAGACTTTTTTGCAGGATCACACATCCATTCGATTCGCCAAAAGAATGATTCTCGATCTATAAACTGCAATTCACCTTTTTCGCGAATGATGGGCATACCTTTATCCGCAGAAGCCTGAGCGCGAAAAAATTTATGAATTAAATGCAGGAATAGTATTGACATTTTAACAAATATGATCTATTATTAGGAAAGAACGGGACGGTTAACAACACGCTTCTGGCCAGGCCTCAATGTAATTTTTAACCTTGATAACGCGCAGATTTGATCCTTTTGATAAATAATTAACTTTTGGGGAAAAGGTTGTGTGCAATAAGAATTGGGAGGTAAAAATGTTGAGCAAATCATTTTTTATCCTGGCAATCGCTGTTTTTTTTATTCCATCCATCGGCTATACGCAACTTTACGTCGTATGGGAAAAAACTTATAACGATCCCGGCAAAATATGGGACGTGGAGCCGACCGGAACAGGCGAATTTGTGTTTGTCGGTGAGGACCGGATCGTGAAAACGGATGCATCAGGCAATATAGTTACTGCCACAGCGCCAGCCGGCAGTGGAACAGATCTACGCACGATTCACAAAACGACGGATGATTTTTACATGGTGGGCGGATCAACGGACGGTCCGTATGATGATTGGGACATGTTCTACTCACGGCTGAATAACGATCTCACAACCAATTGGTCGCTGACCAAAAGATATTTCGAACAAGACGGTATGGAAGAGATACTCCATGGCCGCCAACTCGCAGACGGTAATCATGTATTTTGCGGTTACTATAATTATTTTCGCGGCTATACTCTGCATGATCATCATGGTACAATTTTTAAAGTAAACAACAGCGGCACACTGTTATGGCAGAGTTCAGGCGGGACGAGCGGCGGTTATGGAGATAAAGCGATGCACGTGGAGCAGGTGGTGGGCGGTGATATATACCTCGCAGGAACAGATCTTGAAAACAGTAAAGGCTGGCTGGCAAAGTTCACAAACAGCGGCGGCTATTTGGAAACAAAAACATATAATTACAGCAGCACATCATGGGACGAGTTATACTTTTTTCAGCAAACCGACGTCAACAATCTGATCTTTGCCGGTTTTACCACATCCGGCTGGCCATCATGGCAATCCGATGTGTGGCTGTATAAAACCACTCCCACAGGCACACTTATATGGAACAGAAAATATGGCGGCGCAAACAATGATGAGGGTTACTGCGTCCGCCAGGTAACAGACGGTAACTATCTTATTGCAGGTAAAACCGAATCCTACGGTGCCGGCGGTAGTGATGCCTGGCTGATCAAAACCGACATTCACGGCAACAAACTGTGGGATATGACCTTTGGCGGTACCGGAGATGAGGAAATCAGAAAAATCCTGGAACTGAGTGCTGGTGAATACATCGCCTGTGGAAAAAAAGGTATCAGAGGCTGGCTGCTCAGACTCAGCAGTACACCTGTTCTACTTGCCCCCGGGCTGGTGGAACCCATCGCCGACAAGATCGGCATCGGCGTGGACCTGTGGCTGAACTGGATTCCGAGCGGAACACCGGACTTTTATGACCTGGAGGTGGACAACAGTCCAAATTTCAGCTCGCCGGTTTTTACTCAGAACAATATCGCCGGCGAGCGATGTTACGTTCCGCCACTGAGCTACAACGGCCAGTATCACTGGCGCGTGCGCGCCAAAAAAGGCGCAACCACAACGGCCTGGTCTGATCCGAGAACATTCACAACCATGGGGCCACCGCCGGTCACCATCAATTCTCCGGCAGGATACGTGTTAACCTATCTGGAAGCAGGAGATCAGTACTATATCGACAGATCCTATATCGTACACAGCATCCCCAACGATCTGAGAAATTATTTATGGATCAAGACAGCCAACGACGATAAAAACGTCACATCAGCAAGCCATTTGTCATTTACTCTCAACAACACCGCAACAGTATATGTGGGATACGACCACCGCGCCACCTCGCTGCCCGTATGGCTGACGAACGGCTTTTTGGACACGGGACAGATTGTCGAGGTCTCCGACGAACTGGAATATCTGAAAATATACAAAAAATCCTTTCCGGCCGGATTGGTCACCTTGGGCGGCAATAAAAACGGCGGCGGTACAGGCGCCAACAGCAACTATACCGTTTTTTTGGATATCCTGCCGTCACTATTCACTCTAACGCCAACCGACCTGCAGACCGTACAAAAAGGCAAGGCCATCTGGGGAGACTATGACAAGGACGGCGACCTGGACATCTTTCTCACCGGCCAAAACGCCGGTAATGTCAGGATTGCCAAATTGTATCAAAATGATGGCGCCGGCGGATTTCAGGAGGTGGTAAATAACTTTACCGATGTCAGGTCGTCCGCCGCTGAATTCGGCGACTATGACAACGACGGTGATCTGGACATCCTCTATTGCGGACAGGCCGCCGGCGATGTGGCCGCAACACGGCTCTACCGCAATGACGGCAATAACAATTTTGCCCCCGTTGCACCGGGTCTGGCGAACATCACATCAGGCGACGTGGCATGGGGCGATTTTGACAACGACGGCGACCTGGATATCCTCATGATGGGAACAAGCAGTATCGTAACCAAACTGTATAAAAACCAGGGCAACGATACCTTTGATGAATATATCGCCGGTCTGAAAAACCTCAAAGCCGGTACAGCCGACTGGCTCGATTATGACCTGGACGGTGATATGGATATTCTACTCACCGGAGAAGACGACACCGCCTCGCCCAATTCCCTGCTGTACAGGAACAACGGCGACGGCACCTTTACAAATGTCAAAACTTTTGAAAATATTTATATGGGACTTACAGCCATCGGCGATTACGACAATGACGGCGATCCCGACATCTTTTTATCCGGCAACACCAAACCCGGATTTAAAAACCGCCTGTACCGCAACGACGGCGGCGGGGTTTTCACCGCCGTCAATACCGTCTTGCCGGATATCGATCTGGGATCGGCCGACTGGGGCGACTATGACAACGACGGCGACCTGGACCTGCTGGTCACAGGACGCGACTCCCAGAATAACCGCATCGCCCGGGTCTATACCAACACCGGCGGCGGCAATTTTACCGATCTTGGGGCCGGCCTGCCCGGCGTTTACACCGGCAGCGGACTGTGGGGCGATTTTGACAATGACGACGATCTGGACATTCTGCTGTGCGGACTGGACAACAGCGGCAATACCGTAACCGCCATTTACTCCAACCGTACCCAGATTAAAAACACCATTCCCCAGGCGCCGGCAGATTTGATCGTGACGCCGTCCACTAATGACACGTCCTTTACACTGTCATGGTCGGCGGCAACGGACAATCAGACACCACAGCAGGCCCTCACCTACAATCTGCGCATCGGCACCCAGGCCGGCGCCAACGATGTGCTGGGACCCATGGCGCTCAATCAGAACGGATACCGCCAGATCGTAAAAACCGGCAATGCAGGACATAACACCAGCTGGGTCATTAAAAATATGCCGGAAGGTGAATATTTCTGGAGTGTTCAGGCCGTGGACAACGCCAGAGCCGGTTCGCGCTTCGCCGGAGAGGCCTCCTTTACCTACATTCCGGTTCCCGTGGAATTGGCGGATTTTAACGCCGTTCAGGACAAAAATTGCGTGCTTGTCTCCTGGCAAACAGCCACCGAAACCGTTAACCGGGGGTTTAACATCTATCGCCGTATCGAAAATAACGGTTCTTTTACAAAAATCAATCCGGCTGTCATTCCCGGTGCCGGCACGACGTCCAGTGCGCAAAAATACAGCTTTACCGATTCGAATATATCTCCATCCACGATTTATTACTATAAACTGGAACAGATCGATCTGGATGGGGAAACCACGTTTTACGGCCCGTGCAAAATCAAAACCGGACCGTTTGATCTGCCGGAAAAATTCGCCCTGAAGCAAAACCACCCCAATCCCTTTAATCCCGAAACGTGGATAACCTGGCATCTTCCGGATGAAGCGCATGTCAATATCACAATTTATAACATAAAGGGTGAAATGGTCAGTGAGCTTGCAGACCGGCTTCAATCAGCCGGCGTTTACAAAGTTAAGTGGGACGGCCGGACAGTTACAGGACAAATTTGTCCCTCCGGTATTTATCTGGTGCGCATGCAGGCTGACGGGTTTACCGACATCATAAAAATGGTATTGGCGAGGTGAGAAAAATAATTATGCAACATAAACTTTTTTATTTTCAAATATTTTCCCTTTTTATTCCTTTGTATCTCTAATTGCTCGCGCTGAGCCGCAAGGACGCAGAGGATGGCACAAGTTAAGAATTTTGCTAAATTTTTAGTTTTTTTCATAATTCTATAAATAACAAGCGGGAAAGCCCTAAGCGTTAATCGAAATGACCTGAATAAAATCTCTGCGGCTCAGCGCGAGGTTAAAAAAATCAAATTAATACGTGAAAGCCAGATTGATTGTTTCGGTATATTTATCAATGTAAATAAAATTTTGGAGAGATACCCTGCGGAAATCACTCTTGAATTTTAGATGTACTGCGTGTATATTATATGTGTATAATATATGAAAGAGGTTTTCTTATGGCTACTCTCAAAAAAACAAGACGTATTGATATTACCGTTCCCGAACAAGTCATTGACCAAATAGACTCTATTTGGCCGGAAAAAGGATTTTCTTCCAGAAGTGCTTTTTTTACCGAGGCGGTTCAAAAGTATGCTCAAAGATTAAAAAAAGCTTCTCTCAAACAGGAACTTAAAGCTGGATATCTGGCACGATCAAAAAGAGATCGTGAGCTAAATCAGGAGCTTGAAATTCTAAACCATGATCTTGATTTAGATAATGAATAATCCTTCTTTCCCAAAACGTGGCGAAGTTTGGCTGGCCAATCTGGACCCAACCATCGGCTCAGAAACAAGAAAGACCAGGCCGGTGGTCATTATTCAAAAGGACACGGGAAACCAGTACAGCTCATTAACCATCGCCGCACCTGTGACATCTGGAGAAAACGCTATTTATCCGGTTGAAGTAGAAATAAGATCACCGGAAGGAAATTTAGAAAACAATTCTCTGGTACTATTAAATCAAATCAGAACCCTAGATAAACGCCGATTAATCAAACGGCTTGGCAAATTAGAAGCTGGTGCTATGAAAAAAATTGATCGGGCGATTATTATTAGTTTGGGGTTGATAGATATTTAATAGGCAGGCCTTTACTATACGGGATTTTAGACAACGTTTTATTGTAAATATTAAATTTACTATGCGATAAAAGCCGAAAAATGGCCGAATTAAGAAAAAAGTGTCGAACTTTGATTAATACGCAACGTATCATTTCTGGCTGTTTCTTTTAACTGTTCTGTTAAGGTAGACCAGTCTTTTTCAAATTGTTTTGCGCGCTGTTCTTTTTCTGTTAATTTTACAATCTCAAAAACGCAAAAAATGATGATATTTATCCGTCGAATTTCCCTTGTTTTAGGCTTTTTTCAGCCCCCCATTTGAGAAGCCGGCTTGTCTACATTTCCCTCCCCATCATTCTTGACAATGGTCAGGCCGGTCAGTCCGAAAAAAATTGAAATCATCGGTGTGATCAAATTTAAAAAGGCGAATGGAAGATACGCCAGCGGATAAACACCCAGTGTTGCCCACATGTACGCTCCGCCAGTATTCCACGGCACCAGCGATGAACTCAATGTTCCCCCGTCTTCAAGACAGCGGGAAAGGTTTTTAGGATGAAGACCTGCCCGTAAATAAGCATCCCTGTACATTCGACCCGGCACGATAATCGAGAGATATTGATCCGGTGCGATCACGTTCATGCAAATACATGTCAACACCGTAGCAGCCACCAGAGAACCGGTTGACCGTGCCAGTTTTAAAATATTCTGCGCGATAACCGGCAGCATACCGGTTTTCTCCATGGCGCCGCCAAACGCCAGGGCGCACATAACCAGCGCAACAGTGGAAAGCATACTCTCCATCCCCCCACGACTCAACAAATTGTCCACCGACTCAAGTCCGGTGTGGGAGACATAACCGTTCTGCGCCACATCCAAAACCGTGGCCACAGTTGCGCCCTGAAAAATAACAGCAAAAACGCCTCCCAGAATAGCGCCACCCAGCAACGCCGGCAGAGCGGGAATTTTGAGTATAACCATTAAAATAACGAGAATCACCGGAATAATCAAAAAACCGGATAGTTGAAAAAAAGATTCCAATGTGTTCATTATTTCTGAGATCTTTCCCATTTGCATCGTATTCTGACCGTATCGTAAACCCAGTAAACCGTAGAGAACCAAAGCGATAAATAAAGCCGGTAATGTTGTGTAAACCATGTGCCGGATGTGAGAAAACATATCCGTTCCTGCAACCGCCGGTGCCAAATTTGTGGTATCGGAAAGCGGCGACATTTTATCGCCAAAATAAGAACCGGAAATAATCGCACCGCCGACCATCGCCAGCGGAATACCCAAACCCTGTCCTACACCGATCAGTGCAATACCGACGGTTCCGGCAGTGGACCATGAGCTTCCGGTAACCAGGGAAACCACGGAACAAATGATACAGGTGGCAAGGAGAAAAATGGAAGGTGACAAAATCTTCAGTCCCCAAAAAATCATCGTCGGAACAATTCCACTCAAAATCCATGTACCGATAAGCATCCCCACGACCATCAGAATCAAACAGGCTTGCAAAGCAATGACAATGCCATTGACGATACCGGTCTCTATTTCTTTCCATGAAAAACCTAAATACAGACCCATCAGCGAAGCAAACAGCGTTCCTCCGATCAATGGAATATGCGGGCTGCCGTTAAATTTTAAAATATTCAATCCCAAAAGTAAAATCATGAGAACAACCGGCATGATAGACTGGAAAAAAGTCGGGGTTTTCGGTTGGTTTTTCTGCATATAATCTTCCGTCATTTTCAAAATTTTCACACTAATTTAAATACCGATGGACATTAATGCAATGGCTGCTGCCAAGTGGGCTGAGGAGAAGCCCCGCTTACGGCATCCAATTTGACTCTTTCATCCAGGACCGCCTTCACCATGCGATCATTATCCAGGGCGGCACGCGTCAATGCCTGCCAGGACGTTTTAACCGGAGCCGTCAAAAATTCCGGGACATTGTAGGAGTCCAGAATTTTTTCATAATAATCGGTTTCTTTTTGCGGCAAAATAAAAGGCTTGGACACTTTACCGTCTGTATCCACATAGCAAAAATAGGGACGGGCACAAAGACCATCCATTCTTTTACTGCCGAAAACAAACCAACGGCTGTTGCTCGACCAGCTGTAATTACTTTCAGCCTGATTGCTGTTGATGTCCGGCTTGCGGTACTGTCCGGTTTTCATATTCATAATATATATATCACTACTTTTTAATAAAACCGGGAAACAGCCGTAATCTGCCATACAAAACAAAAGGAATTTACCGTCGGGTGAAAGGGACGGCATCAAAACACTTTTCCCGGTTACAGATGCCGGAAGAAGGGGTTCGATCTGCCCCCAGGTGTCCGTAGCAGGATCGTAGCCGATCTTGTTCAAATCGTATTTTACTCTATGGTAAATGGTGCTTACATACTTGTCTTCCGGTTGGAGATACGATTGCAATTTGGGGGCACTGCAAAAATACAGCACTTTACCGTCGTCGGACCAGCAAGGGAAGGTTTCCATACGGTCAGGGCTGGCAATTGCCGGAACGGTGGAAATCTTGTTTGAATCAAAGTGGTACAATAAAAGATCTGAACTCAGATCCAGCACTTCTCGGCTTTCACCGGTGGCATGAAAAAACTGGATAAAGTGATTGACGGAAGTTGCCAAAATTTGGCCGTTGGGATGCCATGAACGAAAAACAACCGGTCCTTTGTTAAAGGGTGTCCGTGTATCGACTTTAACAACCTTTTCACCCTCGACAATTAACATACCTACACCGATTGTCCCCCGTGTGTGTAAAACCATTCTATCCGGCTTTTTCTGATAAAAAACATGACAGTTAATACATCCGTTGTCCAAGGTCCGGTTCAGTAAAAGCGGCCGCTCGGTGAAATCGGACAAGTTACGCTCGTAAATTCCCATGGATCCCCAAAAATTATGGATCGGTTTGATTCTCCGATAAACAAGATAGCCGTCGATTGAGTCGGCCACCACTCTATTTTCAATCGGTTTAAAACGTTGCCATATATTTTCCTTCATTAATACATCAATTTGAACTGTAAAAGCCTTTCCGACGCTGTTTTTTAATCCTTTTTTCCATTTGGAGGAAGGAATAAGAATATCAGGCCTGGCGGACCGGATAACAAGTTGGCGCTGGCCGGGAAATCCAACCGTTACGATGAATCGCTGTCCTTTTTCTAAAATTTTAAAATTCGTCGGCGCAATATTTACCGGCAAGACCAGATCACGATAGTCAGGAAAAATTTCCGGTAAACGGTCAACCTTTTGAATATCCCGCTCCACTCTCGCACAGTTCTGACTCACAAGTAAAACAAATAATAAAATTAAAGCAGCGGTATAAATTCGAAATTTTTTCATTTTTTCACCCCCCGCCGGTGAAGGGCCGGTAAACCAATCTCATTTTTATCCCGTTCTTTAAAAAAATAAAAATAATA
>JAFGEC010000248.1 GCA_016931775.1 Candidatus Zhuqueibacterota bacterium
ACGCACCGGCCCACGACATCTTTATAAATAATTAAATTACATAGACTTAGAAAAAGAAGGTGCGTCGCACCTGTTCTGCCCCACCCGTAACTGAGGTATTATCGGTCCTCCGTAAAAAAACTTGCCATTTATTTATTTATTCCGTACATTAAAAAATCAATTAGAGGCGCTTGTTGCAAAAGTAGGATAATCCGGAGTAAGTGGGCTCGTTTAGGTTATTTCAAAAGGGTAGCAAGCCGAAATTATAAAAAACCACTTTTTTTTATTGTTGGGACAGTCTGTGAATAACGGCTGCACTGTCACGAGAGAATAACCTCGTGGAGCGCTATTGATTAAACGTACTGATAAAATGTTTATCCAGTAGGTTGATCGAAGAGGCCAGGGGTTGTCGATCGACCTTTTTTTTTAATTTTTACCATTTTTGCAACAATAGGAGATTACACTCATGGTGATTATGAAGTTTGGTGGTACATCCGTCGGTAGTGTTGAGGCGATAAAACGCGTTGCAACCATAATTGAGTCCCGTAAAGATAAACATCCGATCGTTGTGGTCTCTGCGGTCGGTAAAGTCACGGATAAACTTGTCGATCTTGCACGTTATGCCGCAAAAAAACAGCCGGCAAAGGTCGATGAAATTCTCGACGGTATTCGAATCCTGCATCAGGAGATGATGGAAAATCTTGGATTAACTGAAAAGGGGTTCGACAAGGTATTAACCCGTACTTTGGAGACCCTGCAGGAAATCTGTGCGACTTTGAACCGTACCGGAGAAATCGTCAAACATCTGTACGACGATTTGTTGAGTTACGGTGAATATTTGTCATCCAATATGCTGGCCTGTTATCTTGACCATTATGTTATGAAAGCGGTCATGGCTGATGCCCGGGATATACTCGTTACCGATTCCCAGTTCAGTAAAGCACAACCCATGTTTGACGAATCGGCGGCGAACGCTCAAAAGCGGTTGTTGCCCTTGGTAAAGGAGGGCAAGGTCCCGGTGGTGCAGGGTTTTGTCGGCCGGGATACATTTGGACGAACCACCACATTAGGCCGCGGCGGTTCGGATTATTCAGCCACTTTGATAGGTGCCATGTTGCATGCCGACGTTGTGGAAATCTGGTCCGATGTGGATGGTGTGCTCACTGCCGATCCGTCACTTGTACTCGAGGCGAAAAGGATCAAGCGCATGACGTTTCAGGAAGCGGCAGAACTGGCCTATTTTGGCGCGAAAGTGCTGCATCCGGCCACATTGCTACCGGCCGTCAAGCGGAATATTCCCGTTTACGTCCTCAATTCCATGCGGCCCGGAGACGACGGTACGCTTATTACGAGCACTTCACCCAATCGTGGTAACGGTGATTCTTGCATCGTTAAATCAATCGCTTACAAGGAAAACCTGACGGTGGTCACTGTTACATCAACACGTATGCTGATGGCGCATGGCTTTTTAGCCTCCATTTTTGAAATTTTTAATAAATACCAGACTGCTATCGATCTTGTCTCAACATCAGAGGTGTCGGTTTCTATGACAATCGATAATACGGAAAAATTACATGATATCAAACGGGAGCTCGGTCATTTCTCACAGGTTGACGTGGCTACTGGCCGAGCTATTGTGTGCCTTGTTGGTGAGCGCATGAAGATAACGGCGGGAATGCCCGGCAAAATTTTCAAATTGCTCGATAATACCAATATTTATCTCATATCCCAAGGCGCATCCGATATCAACATCAGTTTCGTTATCGATGAATCAGATCTGCCGCTGGTAATAAAGACCCTGCACGCGCATTTTTTCAGCGGTAATCTCGATCCGGAGGTATTTGCGGTTTAATTTATAAAGAGGTCGTCATGAGAATAGCAATATTGGGATACGGGAGAATGGGCAAACAGGTGGAGAGTGTTGCTTCCCGTCTTGGACATGAGATTTGTGTGAAATTTGATATCGATCAACCTTTTTCGGTGCAATCCGACGTAAAAGGAGCCGAGGTTTTAATCGATTTCACCCTGGCGGATGCTGTGATCGGTCATCTGAAAACCGCAGCCCAACTGGGTATTCCGGTCGTCGAAGGTACAACCGGCTGGAATGACAGGATAAATGAACTGGCAAGTATCAATGGCTTGACGGTTATTTACAGTCCCAATTTCTCCGTTGGGGTTTATCAGTTCACCCGTATTGTAGAATTTGCCGCCCGGATGATGGGAAAAGTGGGTGAATATGATTGTTACCTCCATGAATGGCATCATACGGGCAAGGCCGACAGTCCAAGCGGTACGGCCAACAAGCTCGCTCGAGTGCTTCTCGATGGTTTGCCTTCAAAAGAAAAAATTTTGACAGAGACCAGCCACGGCAGGATCGATCCTACGGCGCTGCATGTCACGTCGACAAGGGTGGGCCGTGTGCCGGGAACTCATGAAATTGGTTTTGATTCCGAGTATGATGCTGTTCAAATCAAACACCAACTCCACAGTCGTGAAGGTTTAGCTTATGGGGCAGTAAAGGCGGCGGAATGGATCGTAAATCAAAAAGGTGTTTTAAGCATGGACGATTTTATGAACTCAATATCAAAATAAAAAGGATTATTTTATGGATATTTCTCGATTTAGAGGGACAACAGTCGCTCTTGTGACACCGTTCGACCAGAACGGTAATATCGACGAGATCATTTTGAAAAGACTTGTCGATTGGCACGTGGATAAAGGTACGGATGTTATTCTGGCCTGCGGAACGACGGGAGAAAGTGCCACGCTGTCGCATCAGGAACACCACATTGTTATGAAAATAATTATCGAACAGGCAGCCGGCCGGATTCCGGTTCTCTGCGGCACAGGCAGCAATTCTACCCTCGAAGCAATCTCTTTATCCCAGCACGCGGAAGAATTGGGCGCTGATGGGATTCTTCTGGTGAGTCCCTACTACAATAAACCCACTCAAGAGGGTTTAATACAGCACTTTGAAACCATTGCCAAGGCTGTAAAAATACCGGTTGTGGTTTACAATGTACCTGGCAGAACCGGCAGCAATATATGCGCTGATACCACCTTGAGTCTGGCAAAGGTGAAAAATATCATCGGTATCAAGGAAGCCAGTGGTAATTTGTCTCAAATTATGCATATTTTGCAGAAACGTCCCAAAAACTTTCTTGTTCTGTCCGGTGATGACGCCATCACTTTGCCCATGCTGGCTCTTGGCGGCGATGGTGTTATTTCCGTAATAGCTAACCAGGTTCCGGATTTGATGCACAAGATGGTGCAGAGTGCGCTGGAAGGGGACTGGGATACGGCACGACAACTTCACTTTAAACTTTTGCCCCTGATGGAGGCAAATTTTCTCGAATCCAATCCGATCCCGGTCAAAGCAGCAATGGGTATGATGGGACTGTTGCAGGAAAATCTCCGGCTGCCATTGGTTAAAATGCAATCGGATACCCGAAAAAAATTGGCCAAAGTTCTCAAGAAACTGGAACTGGTGGATTAACAACGGTAAGAGAATGATTAAATTTTACAAATATCATGGATTGGGTAACGATTACATTGTCATGGATCCTGCTGAAATCGGGAGAGAATTGTCTGCGGATGAGATGGTTCTGATATGTCATCCTCATTTCGGTGTCGGCTCCGACGGCATCCTGTGGGGACCTCTGAAGACGGAAAAAGCTGATTTTAGATTGCGAATATTTAATCCCGACGGCAGTGAGGCGGAAAAAAGCGGGAACGGACTACGAATTTTTTCACGATACCTCTATGACAGGAAAATGGTCACTGAAAAGCCGTTTTCCATTGACACGCTTGGCGGTCTCGTGCGCGCTTTGGTTCAGCAGGGAGGCCGGCTGGTGCAGGTGGAGATGGGAAAAGTGAGTTTCTCCTCCCGCTTTATACCGGTTGCCGGTCCTGAACGCGATGTCCTGAATGAACAAATTAAAGTAAAGGATAGGAAATTTACTTTTTGTGCGGCAACAATCGGAAATCCACACTGTGTTATACCGTGTAATCAGGTATCGGCAGAGCTTGCAAAAACATACGGACCGGATATTGAAGTGGATCCGCGGTTTCCCCATCGCACAAACGTCCAGTTTTTACAGGTGATCGACCGGCAGAACATCCGTATAGAAATTTGGGAACGGGGCGCCGGTTATACACTGGCATCCGGCAGCAGCAGCAGTGCCGCCGCAGCTGTCGCCCGCAAACTCGGTATGTGTGACAGGAATATTCGAGTGCACATGCCGGGTGGCGTTATCGAAATAACGGTCGATGAAAACTTTGAAATTCTTATGTCCGGTCCGGTAACGCGGATTGCTGAGGGTGTTTTGGATCCTGAATCTTTTGAATATGGCAGACTGGCAAAAAAGCAATAGTGAATGAAGGAAGTAGAATGGCAAAAATTAATGCAAATTATGATAAACTGTCAGCCGGTTATCTTTTTCCGGAGATCGCCAAACGAACGCGGAAATTTCAGCAGCTTTATCCTAATGTCCGTGTGCTCAGACTCGGTATCGGTGACACCACCGAACCCCTGCCGCCTGCAGTGATCGATGGCCTTTATGAAGGTGTGAAAAAATTGGCAAACCGGGAATCCTATACGGGCTATGGCGATTATGAGGGCAATCTGGAACTCCGAGAGGCTTTAAAAGCACAGTACCAGGCCGCCGGAGTGGACCTGGATGTATCGGAGATTTTCGTCAGTGATGGCGCCAAACCGGATTCAGGAAACATTCAGTCTGTTTTTGCAACGGATAATGTCATCGCAATTCAGGATCCGGCCTACCCGGTTTACGTGGATACCAATGTCATTGCCGGAAGGACCGGTCTTTATAATCAAGAGACCAAACAGTATGATGGTATTATATATATGCCGTGTACTGAGGAAAACGGCTTTTTCTCAGATGTACCCGGCCAAAAGGTCGATCTGATTTACCTGTGCAGTCCGAACAATCCGACCGGTGCTGTCGCTACAAAAATGCAATTAAAGAGTTTTGTGGAATATGCCCGCACCCACAAATCGGTTATTATTTTTGATGCCGCTTATTCCGACTATATCAGGGATTCGGAGATTCCCACCAGCATTTTCCAGGTGGAAGGTGCCAAAGAGTGCGCCATAGAGATCAACAGCTTTTCAAAATCCGCCGGATTTACCGGCGTGCGGCTTGGGTGGAGTGTCGTGCCTAAATCTTTGGCTGTTCTGGATGCACCAGCAGGCAAGGTAAACGCCCTTTGGGCCAGACGGCAATGCACCTTTTTTAACGGCGCTTCCAACGTGGTTCAAGCTGGCGGTTTGGCGGTTCTTTCTCCTTTGGGCAGGCAGGAGTGCCGGAAAATTATCGACTATTATATGGAGAACGCAGCGATCATCCGGGATGGACTTTTGGCATTGGGCTTGACCGTGTATGGTGGAGACAATGCACCTTACATTTGGCTGAAGACACCCGGGAATATCAGCTCATGGGATTTTTTCGACAAATTGCTGCGGGAAGCTAATGTGGTGGGCACACCGGGCTCAGGTTTTGGACCCCATGGTGAGGGATTTTTCCGCCTGAGTGCCTTCGGGCATCGGGAAAATGTGGAAATGGCAGTGGAAAATATCAAGCAGAATCTGAGGTTATAGCAATGCAGCCGCAATTTTTAAAATTTTGCCGGTTGACGCCGGAAATCGTAAAAAATGCCGCGGAAAAATTCGGCACGCCTTTTTATCTTTATGATGAGAATACGATCGTGGAAAAATGCCGGCAGGTATTGGCCATGCCGAACGCCTTCGGACTGACCGTTCATTACGCCATGAAGGCCAATCCGGGGAAAGCACTTTTACAGCTTATAACCGCCCAGGGCTTGAACGTGGATACCAGTTCATTGAATGAAGCCCGGAGGGCTTTTCTGGCGGGTATTCCATACGACCGGATGATCCTGACCACGCAGGAGATTCCCTTTGGCCAGGACCGCACAGACCTTGAAAAATATATACATGCCGGATTGACATATAATGTCTGTTCAAAACGGCAACTGTTATTGATCGCGGATTATGCTGCGGCGGAAAATGTGCCATTGTCCATGCGGATACATCCCGGTGTCGGAAGTGGAGAATCCGCCAGCCGCAACACGGGCGACAAATACAGCAGTTTTGGTGTCCATTTAACGAATATTCCGGAGGTTCTTGATACAGCAAACGCACGGGGAATCGTGATTAACCGCGTTCATGTGCATATCGGATCCGGCGGTGATCCTGTCACCTGGCGTGAAAATATTGATAGAGAGTTGATGTTTCTTGAAAAATATTTTCCCGATGCCGAAACCGTAAATTTCGGCGGCGGATTTAAGGAAGCGCGAATGCCGGATGAGGATGCGGCCGATATCCAGGCCTTGGGAGAATATGCGACACAACGTATCCTTGAATTTTATCAACGCACGGGACGAAAACTGCATATGGAAGTGGAACCCGGAACCTTTATCGTTGCCAACGCCGGGTTTCTGGTGACGCGTGTGCTGGATAAAAAACGGACCGGAAAAGACGGTTTTAATTTTATCATTCTCGATGCCGGTATGGAGGCCAATACCCGGCCACTTATGTACGGTTCCAGGCATCCATTTTACGTTGTATCCAAGGACGGGCAGCTCTTATCGCATGAGAGCGAAAAACGAAAGAATTCGGACGCATTTGTTTTGGTCGGCAAATGTTGCGAAAGCGGGGATTCCCAGTGTCTGACTAAAAACGGTGAAATAGCGCCCCGGCTTTTAACAGAACCCCAACTTGACGATTACGTGATAATAGGTGGAACAGGCGCATACTGTTCGGCGATGTCACCGTACAACTATAATTCTCATCCACAGTATACCGAGGTCATTTTACGCCGCAACGGTGATGTACAAGTCATCCGTAAACCCCAAACGATGGAACAGATCGTTCAAAACGAGTTACCGCTGGAAATTTCTCAAACCAATAGTACAAATAAGCGGCAAAAAATCAACGCTTCTTATCCCATCTTTTAATTTTCTATCCTTAATGGCACTATTCTGGTTTTTTCTGTACGCAGCACAACAACTGTCACTGCCTTTCCCTTTCCTCCCCATAATGAGATCGGGGAGGAAACCGGGAAAGGCTGGTCTATAAGAGAGGTTATTTGATATAATCCATTTTAATGATTTGCTGATAATCATTGACCCGCAAGGTTGCAAAATAGATACCGCTGGGTACGGCCGTATTTTTCTCATTGGTGCCGTTCCATACCACCGTATGGCTTCCGGACATGACATTTTCAGATACCAGCGTTTTGATATGCTGTCCCTTGACGTTGAATACAGCCAGTTTGACATATCCAGCGTCTTTGACGTGAAAAGTAATTTGTGTTTCCGGATTGAATGGATTGGGATAATTCTGCTCCAGCCGGTATTCCGCAGGTTCTGCAGTACGAATGGAGACCGGATCGCTCATTTTTTCGATACCGTCGTAACTCACATCGGATACTTTGTAAAAATAATTCTTACCGGGTTCGATATCGGTGTCACGGTAACTGTACTTCTGCACAGCGGTCGTGTTTCCGGCACCGGGAATGAGTTGTTTGTTGATTTTTTGAAAATTCTCATTTCCATCTTGCGTACGGTAGATATTGAATCCTGCATTTTCCGTTTCCGATTCGGTTGTCCATGTCAGTTCTACGGCATTGTACTTGAATACCGCGTTGAATGAACTCAGTTCCACTGGTGTCAGAACATCCACCAAATAATCCTCCACTTCACCATCGTAAGCCGGGCCGAGGTAGGAAAGATTCCTCATACTGCTGAATCGGAACCTCACTGCAGTGGTCACGTTATGACTGATCGCTGCCGGTACAAAGAAAGCAAGGTTGTTTGCACCCGGCACCAATGCTGTATTGAAAAAAATGTGTTCGCCGGCATCTGCCCAGTCCCCGTCGTTGTTAAAATCCAGCCAGGCGTTTAGAATACCGCTGTTGGAAGCAGTCACTGTAACCTGGGCATTGGTGTTGTGGACGATTGGAGTGGTAAATTGTACGCCGTCTTCATCGTTCGATCCGTTACCGTCATCACCGGCCGCAAGTGGATCCGGTTGTCCATCCGGTTCGGAGTCAACTGTGGTTCCCAAAAACATTGACGGAACGATAGCATGGCAGGCGCCGTTATTGACCGCCAGTGTCGGATAAAATGGATCCGGGGCATCACCATAATCCCAGTTCAGACAAATGGTTTGCACATCGAACATGTATTCAATAATCGTGTTGGGGGCCATTTCAATACGCAGTTCGATACGTTCACACGCCGGCTGGGGCTGAATAGATTCATAGGAATATTCCCATCCGTTTGCATAGCCATTTTCCGGTGAAAAAATGCCGTTATCACTTAAAAAGCCTGAGCCGTCAGGCGGATCGGGAAACGGATCCAGTGGATTGGCCGGACAAAGATTCGGGTCGTTGTTCCACTTTATGGACATGTCGGTGGGGCCGTCGAGAATCGTCATTTGGCCCTGTACGACGGTCCATTCCAGTTGCATCCAGATTGTTTTTCTCAGCTCTTCGTGAAATTCGTTCGGTACATCGATAGAGATAAGCTGAATAACGGCGTGGGCACCAATATTGGTCTGAGTGGTTACGCCTGTTGCTCTGTACCATTGATCGTAGCCGTAGGAGTTGTCCCACCAAAATGGCGTTCCCACCGCAAACAAAAACGAGACTGAGAAAATAAACATGATTAAGAGAGTGAGAATAATTTTCATTTGATTCCTCCCGCACAGGATTGAGGTCGTGAAGGGCCGAAAAATTACCGGATTGAGTAAGTCAGGCCTCACTTTTAACAATCCTGTTGTGCAATAAATAACTATTTTACAATAATTTGTAAAATTTTGCCGATTTTTAAATCATTAAGGGTCAAAAAGCATGCCAGGTTCTGATTCTTTGCTGAATAAAGGATGGAAATGACAATTTTATTAAAAGCAATCCGAAATGTAGTTTTTACTTAAAATGTTAAGAGATAGATTTCGAACATTTAGTTCAGAATTGAATTCAATATATTGTTTCATTGAAATTTATATCGTTAAATGTTATTTATTGTCTTGGATAAGTCTCCCGAATAATGACATTTTTTGTCTTCTTTTTAAAGGCATGTTTTGTTTTCGGAAATAACCTGTGTTTCTCTCTGTCAACTCTGGGCTATCTGTGGTTCTATTTTTTAACCACAGAACACAACGGACACAGAGAAAAATATTCTATAACAAGCTAATCTATAAAATTGGTATTTTAGGATTTAAAAAAGAACCGCAGAGTGTAAGGATCTATAACTTGGATTTTCCCATTATAATTTGATTTTAAAACACCATGCATATTGACACGGTAAATCACCGATTTTAAAACCACTCAGATCCAGAACAAGCCGGTCTTTGTTATAAGTGAAAGGAATATCCTTGTCGCTTCCGAGTAGAGTGACGGCAACCGGTTTCGGAACGGTCATTTGCAGTTTTTTCCCTGGCCAGCGCGGAGTTGTGGCAAAGATATTGTTCGCTTTTACAGTGAAAAAAACCTCTACAACCGCTTTTCCGTCGCGCGGCTCGCCCGTGATTTCGGAAATTTCGTAATGACCCATGTAATCCTTGCCGATGTCCATCTTGGGTTTTTCACCGGCACTCCATTGGCAATTATCTTTCCACGGCTTTGTACCGTAAATTGCTTCCCCATTGACCTGGAGCCATTGGCCGATCTGCATTAACCGTTCTTCCATAATGACCGGTATGCGGCCGTCAGCCTTTGGACCGATGTCCAGCAGCAGGTTTCCGCCGCGGCTGACGATGTCTGCGAGCATGTGAATTAACTCACGGGTTGAGCGGTAACTATCCAGCGTCTCATTGCGGTTGTAACCATAGGAGTGCCCCATGGCACGGTTTTCCTCCCAGGGGTGGGTATCATCTGCGAAACCCGCACCGTATTCGGGTGTGTAATAACCGCCGTGTTTGTGCCGGGAATCCTGCCCCCAGCGATCGTTGATCGCGATTGTTTCCCGTACCGGTGATTCATTAAACAGCCAGCATAAAAACTCGGGTGTATGCCACGTGCTGTCAGGAAAATCCCATTCACCGTCTCCCCACAAGATATCCGGTTGAAAGCTCGAAACGAGATCTTTGAGCTGAGGGAGCATTCGGGTTTCAACATACCGGTTTACGTTTTCTTTGTAAAGCGTGCTGTAGGGATGATACCATTCCAGCAGACAATAATAAAATCCTATCCTTAATCCTTCGCCGCGCACCTTGTTCACCAATTCCTGCAGAATATTCCGTTTGGGACCGATCTCTACGCTGTTCCAGCTTTTGGTGTCGGGAGCAGGCCATAGCGCATAGCTGTCCGTGTGCTTGCTGGTGATGACCACATATTGTGCGCCGGACCGTTTGAATACATCAGCCCATTGCTGCGCATCGAACAGTTCCGCTTTGAACATGGGCCCGAAATCACGATACGAAAAATCCGCACCGTAAACACGGTTGTGAAAATTCACTTCCACATCCCGTTTTACGGTGTACAAATGATGGGCATAGTTTTCAGCATAATGATCTTTGGGCCCCCAAGATGGGACGGCATATACACCCCAGTGGATAAAAATTCCAAATTTTGCATCGATAAACCATTGGGGTGTGGGACGTGAATCCAGAGATTCCCAGGAGGGTGAATAGGATTGTGCCGGCAGGAGGGAGGCGGCAAGCGCGATAATGAGCAGGATGGAGGTTATTTTCATTTTTAATCCTTGATGTTAGAATGAGACTTGATTATCCGGTTTTTTGTTGATTTGCTGGAAGAAATAATTAGGGCTTTGTCGATTTGAGTTGTAATAAAAATTGATAACCAATTGGAGTGGATTACTTTATTTTTTGTGCCCATCCACTATCTATTCTTTAAACCAATCCGGCGGCTGTATGCCCTTTTTTTGGTAAAATTGTTTCAAACGTCTATGGTTTTTTTCACCCGGTTCAAGACCGAGAAATTTGAAAGCATTGCCGCCGAAAAACGCATCCAATTCTGCCTGGGTAAAACCGACTTTTTCGGATGATAATGCCGATTTAAAATCAGAAAACACTTTGTTGAAATTCTGAGCTCTTTTCGATACGTGCCAATCGGTACCGTACATCATGCGCTGTTTGACGACCGGATATTCCGCGCACATTTTACTTATACTGTTGATGAATTTCTTTCGGGGGCCGCTGGAGAAGATTCGATAGAGTGCTAGATCGGTGTAGAGATTTTTATATTTATCCATCATTTTACAAATATCTTCAACCCAGCCATCCGGATCTTTCCAATCCTTGTCGTACTTCCAGCCGAAATGAGCCAAATTGAGCCGTAAATTGCTGTATTTGGGAATATCCAGCACTTTTTCCCATAATTTCGCCACGCCGAATACTTCGCTGGCGTCGGGAAAACTTTCCACCCCGTCCATGCCGCAATGGGTGGTAATCGGAACATCGTTTTCTATACAATAATCGTATAACTCCATCAACACCTGGTCATATTTTTCTCCGTCGAATTTGTAGCGTGAATCATGGAAATAAATATTGTTTTCTCTTTTCTTGACAAACTCGGGATCGGCATTGCCCAGCGGTGCGTAACCCATCGCATTATACAATTTAACGCCGATAAATCCTTTGTTTTCAATGGCGTCTTTGACCAGGCTCAACGATCCAAATGTCTCCGGCTTGTCGCCGGGATCCTTTTTATTATGCCGTTTGGCCAGTTCTCTGTCCGGATCAAACGGCACGAACGGATGAATTTTTCCCTGTCCGGGAATGACGATCTGTTCGGCGACAAGTTCTATCTGTTCTTTTAAAGGTTTTTCTTGGGTGAATATAAACCAATAGGCATAGTCGAGGACCAGCGGGATGTATAGATCTATGTCGTGCGCTTTAAATGTTTGAACCAATTGTTTTTGTATATCCGGAACACTTTTGACAAGTGTGTCAATCCATTGGGGGGCAAATTTTTCCATATATTTTACCGCTATCATTAACAGTTTGCATTTCAGCTTTTTTTTACCCGGATGATCCATCTGCCATTTAATACACTTTACAATGTCGGGGATCAGACATTTTTGGATTTTATTGATGCGCTTGTCTTTGTCTTTGCGTGACTGCAGATATCCTTTTATGGGAATATCCTTGGCGTTAAAAATATGTGCGTGGATGTCAATTTTGGGAGCCATGATGACCTCCTTTTTATAAATTAAACTTTCTTGCAAAAGTATGATCCTGCATCAAAATCATAAAATTTTCTATCGAAAGGACATTGAATTATTTTTCCGTGCTTTCCGTGACTTTAGGGGTTGCTTTTTGAAATATAGAGGAAATAGCGGTAATTCAAATTAAAAAACAATTTAATCTTTCAAGTGTCCTGCTGAATTCGTGTGCTTCATATGTCTTATGACAAATTATTTCTGCCGGTTTCCCATTTGTGTTTTTGCCAGTCAGGCCGTGAACTTGTCGAAAGAGTATCCCTTGAAGTTTTTAATGAACGATGGTTAATGCAGAGAATTCTAATAATTTAAAAACTTGAATTTTTATAAAAATAATAATTTTGCTGGAAATAATCAATCCTGCATTTTGTCCTTCTGGTTTCAAAAATTTTAGGCTTTTCTATCCTTCTGC
>JAFGEC010000249.1 GCA_016931775.1 Candidatus Zhuqueibacterota bacterium
AAACACACCGATAATGGTGCCGAACACGATAAGTATACCGATTTTTCCCAGTGTGGCGCCAAAACCATCGTTGATGGAATTAACGATATCATCCAGGGGCATGCCTGTGGCGAATCCGTACAATAACGCGGCCAGGATCAGTACCAAAAACGGATGGATTTTAAACCGGCCGGTTGCGATGATGATAAAGATGATGGATAAAAGAAGGAAAATCAGCTGAGTCATTTTTTACCTTTACTGTTGGTGTTTTATTGAAGATAATAAAAAGACTTTTAGGTTCAATATTATTAAAAATATGAATTATATTTTGTTGTTCTTTAGCGTCATTTTCATTGTAAATCGAACATCGGCGTCGACGGTTCGGCAAAATTTGAGCCGAATCGTCATAAAAGAATTTATTGTTGAAAAAGCACAGTTCTGAAAATGAACTGCAGGAAATGTGTCAAAGCATGCGCTATTTTTTTGTATCATTTGCCACTCTCATAACAATTCAATAATAGACCGCAGAGACTTGTTTTATTGTCATGGTAATTCCTGAATACATCTCTTTTCCAATCATGTGCGGAGTAACGATCCAACAGGAGACACAAAAGAATACCTGCCGTATAAACTCTATCAGACGTCAAAATACCCGTTTTAGCATCTTGTACTATTTGCGCAGGTGAAAATGAAGTATTCCTGTAGTTTTGGAATTCGGGATTTTCACTTATGGCCTGAAGCGGTTTATAACCGTTATGCAAATGTTCAGATAATTTAAATTCAATATATTCGGCTGTCCCCTCGATGAGCTCCATATAATCCTCTAAGAAGATTTCGGTCTTTTTCATGCGCATAAATCTTTGATTTCTATGCATGAAAAATTCTGAAACAGCTTTACGGGATATTTCCGCATCTTGTTCGGTATAGGCTTGATAAAGAGCGTTTTGCTCTTGAATGCAAATATCTGCTTGCTCAGATTTTTCCGCAATATCTATTAGGGCTTCTTTTCTCGAGTCCGGTGGAGAACTAAAATTGGATATTTGGTAAAGGTTTTGAAATTCATCTTGAAGCCACCGCATCTGAAATGCGTGAAACCGTTCGTGCAAGGAAATAAAGACGAGTTTATCAGGAGGGAAAATAAAGTAAGGAATTTTCTGTTGTTCACAAAAAGATATCCATGCTGAATAAGATGGAAGTATTGCCGTCCAATTTGAGAATATTCGCCAAATGGTAGCAGAAAAATAATTCCATAACGGTTCACTGCCTGGGAGTATACTAAAGACTGAATAGTTGAGCATAGTAACTTTTTGAAAGTTTTGGGGTGGATTCGGATGGTTGAAAAGCCAATGTTGATCCGGTGAATGGAAAAGTAAAATCGGTATACTATCCGGATCAAAGTGTTGCCAAATATTCGATCCAAAGCAATCCCAAATGTGATTTGCCTCCTCAAGTATTATAATGTCTATTGAATCCGGTAAACAGGATGAAGTGTTTTGAGTTGCTCTCGAACAACCGGCCTGTATTATCATGAATTGGAGTATAAAGATTAAAAATTTTTGTGGATTCATTTTGATTCCTGCAATCTGATCCATCGTTTTATGCATATCGTACTATTCATTGAATGCTGGAAATTAAAATACGAACAAGCCTAATGAAAAATATTTATGTTTCAATGACTCTTTAGAAAATATACTAGAACGAATCTATTCGATTTTAATCAACCGCTTTATGATTTTTTCCGCATCATAAACACAACCGCTCCACGTCCCGCCGCCGGCGTTTTGCAGCGCGGCCCACAGTTTGGTGTCCATGGGCAGATCCGGCTGCGGCTGTAAATCCGGCCGCGGCCGCCGGTTTTTCAGCAGGGTGTTACCGGTTTCCATGTTCAGCTGTTCCTGCGGCGTCTCTTTTGCACCCACCAGGTCTACCGTGCCGGTCATTTGCCTGGTATCGATGATAATACGTATATAATCCCCATCCAGCACCTTGCCCACGGGCCCACCGGCCAGGGCTTCGGGGCCCACATGACCGATACATGCGCCGGTGCTTACGCCGCTGAACCGGCCGTCGGTGATGACGGCCACGTGCTTTCCCCACGACAGGTATTTAAGGGCAGATGTGATCTGAAAGGTCTCTTCCATGCCGCTGCCGAGGGGACCGGTGCAAATCAGGACAATGATGTCCCCCGGTTTGATACTGCCCTGTTTGAGAGTGCGGATAGCGGCCCGTTCGCTGGTGAAAACCTTTGCCCGGCCGGTGTTTCTGTACACACCATCGTCGTCCAAAACGTCCGGATCGATGGAAGTGGATTTGATCACCGAACCCTGGGGCGCCAGGTTGCCGGTAGGAAACGTGGTGCTGTTGGCCAATCCTTTGGCGGCGGCGTGGGACGGATTCATTATAACGTCCGCCGGATCGATATTTATTTCCGCGAACAATTTATCTTTTAAAATTTTTCGGCGGTCACAGGATTCCCACCATTTCAGATTTTTCTCCAAAGGTCGTCCGGTCACGGTCAAAACGTCCAGGTGAAGGTAACCCAGTTCCCGCAGGTGCAGCATCACTTCCGGGACGCCGCCGGCCAGAAACGCGAACAGTGTGGGGTAATTATGCGGACCGTTGGGCAGCACATCCACCAGCCGCGGGACTTTTTTATTTATATCGATCCAGTCCTGCAGCGTGGGCATGTCCAGTCCTGCTGCATGTGCGATAGCTGGAATGTGAAGCAGCATATTGGTGGATCCGCCGAACGCGGCGTTGACCGCCATGGCGTTTTGGATGGATTTACCGGTAACGATGTCACCGGATTTGAGGCTTAACTGCATCAGCGCCTCGGCCGACCGGCGTGCCATGTCCAGCCATATTTCCTGTCCCGACGGCGCCAGGGCGCTGTGGGGAAGAGACAGGCCGAGTGATTCCGCAGCGGCCTGGGAGCTGGCGGCGGTGCCGAAGAAGTGGCAGCCGCCGCCCGGGGAGGCGCAGGAACCGCAGCTTGCCTCCCGGGCGTATTCCAGAGTGACCTCGCCCTGCGCGTAGCGTGCGCCGATGGATTGTATCTTTCCCAGATCTTCGCCGTCCTTCGGCGGCAGGGTGACACCACCCGGGATCAGCACGCATGGCAGGTTGTGCATGGATGCCAGCGCCATGAGCATGGCGGGAAGCCCCTTGTCGCAGGTGGCCACACCCAGTACGCCGTGGCGGGTGGGCAGACTGCGGATCAGACGGCGAAAGACGATGGCCGCGTCGTTGCGGTAGGGAAGACTGTCGTACATGCCCTGTGTGCCTTGTGTCCGGCCGTCGCAGGGATCGGAGCAGTAGCCGGCAAAAGGAATGCAGCCGGCTGATTTTACCGTTTCCGCCGCGGCTTTGACAGCCAGATTGACCTCAAAATGTCCGGTATGGTACCCCAGCGCAATGGGACGGCCGTTTTCCGCCAGTCCGCCGTGGGTGCTGAGAATGAGGTACTGTTTGCCGGTCAATTTTTCCGGCGCCCACCCCATACCCACATTCTGTATCTGGCCGAAATGATCTCCGCTGGGGCGTTCGGTTAAATCCTCCGGCGTAAAGGGTATCTTGCCCCGCGGACCGGGCCGGCG
>JAFGEC010000250.1 GCA_016931775.1 Candidatus Zhuqueibacterota bacterium
AATAACATGTCATCCTGCTCTTTATTTACGAGCATGATTCCATACTGCCCATGTGGATATAAAAGATAGCAGTATCCCTGATTTTTTATTTCATCAAAACGAAATACTACACCAAGGGCTCCTCCTTCGGTAAGCTTGTTTACTTGTGCGATCAACTCAAAATTGGCATATTTATCTTTACGATAATAGATGAGTTGCAGGCCCATAATGCCGGCCTGAGCGTAAATCCCACTATCGGTAAATGTCCAACAACCACCATGTGCCACCCAATTCTGTGGTTCTGCCAACTCTGAACAATTCATCTGATTTTTCCGACACGAGACGGTTTTCTTTGCTGGTATTACTGTTTTGGTCAGACAAGCTAATTCTAGGGGATATGTCGATACCCTTAATCGACTGAAAAGTGATGAATGTTGAAGCACAGAAAAAAATGAGGTGATGAAAAATTTTCATTTATTTTAGCACCAGAAGATAGGCTTTTGTAATAAATGACAGGAATTTTGATTTTCCGCATTTCACAAAAAAATGGGAGAAATCCGTCTTAATATGCCTCCCGCACCGGCATATAAACATCCAAATTCATCATATATTCTGGCAGTAGGAAGTTACTTGACATTCCGTTATTAATTTTTAACAGATAAATATAATTCCACAAGAAGTAAAAATCAATAAAATTCGACAAAATTTACATAGCATGGTGTAGCTATCCAACGTCGTCGTTAAAAGAATTTACAAAGATTGCCTCTAAAAAAAATTAAAACTTGCATTTAATGATAAAATTTATTAATATTAACTCTATTTAAATAAACCGTTCGTACAGGAGATATAAATGGCTAAAAAATGTGATATATGCGGCAAGGGTCCTCTGGTGGGAAACAGTGTGAGTCACGCTCATAACCTGACCAAACGCCGTTGGATGCCCAATATACAAAAACTACGTATAAAACAGAATGGAACCGTCAAAAAAGCATATGTTTGTACGCGTTGCATCCGCAGCAACAAGGTTGTCAAAGCGCTATAACCGGATTTTCAAACGGCTATTTTTCTATTTTATCCAGCCTCATTTGCAATTCTTTTCGCTTCCTGCCAGCTGTTCCACAATCGTCTTTTCTCAATACCGCAATCTATATAATCCCAGGGCAAAGGCGTTTCAAAAAATTTTTCAGAATATAACCAATCAAAAGCAGTTTTGAGTTTTGTTGTTGCCAACAGCTTGCCAGAACATAAAGCATCTCCAACATTGGTATCACCAACTGATAGGATTCCTTGTAATACTTCTTCACGACTGCTCTTGTTCGTAACGGTTACACTTTTGATTCGTCTCAGTTCGTTATTCAACCATTTGCGCTTCTTTTTCAGATTGGCCTCGGTTTCCATGCGTGCCCATTGGAACGGCGTAAACGGTTTGGGTACAAATGCATTCAAACTGGTGTGAATGGACCGGCCATTAAATATATCGGACGTAAGTTTTACCAGTTTGACGATAGAAGCCAAATCGTTTTGTGTTTCAAAAGGTAATCCGATCATAAAGTAAAGCTTGATGTCGGCAATATTTGCCCTTGACAACCGTTCAGCAGCTTGGAGAATAGTCTCCTCCGTAAGCTGTTTGTTTATAATACGGCGCAGTCGCTCCGATCCGGCTTCGGGAGCGAGTGTAACGGACATAACACCGCTTTTTTTTAGAGCCTGAAGCAGGTCGTTACTTAACCGATCGGAACGTAAGGATGATAATCCAATTTTATAATTACTTTCCATCAGCTTGTTAATCAACTTGTCCAGCTGTCGGAAATCGGACAAGGCTGCACCCACCAGACCGATTTTATCACCGCTTTGAGCATATTTTTCAATTGTTTTAAATACAATCTCCGGAAGCCAGCAGCGAAACGGTAAATACACATGCCCGGCAGCGCAAAATCGGCACCCACGCCCGCATCCCCGGCCCACTTCTACCAGGAACATACCAAAATGGGCTTTCGGTGTAATCCAGACGGAGGTCGCTGGTTCCAGCTTAGATATATCGGCATATTGTCTTTTAATCAACCCGGCACATGGAGTTTGATGAATCAAAGGGACATAACAACCGGTTATTTCGCTCAGATTTTGCAGGATTTCTCTTCGGCCGGTTGTGCCGATGACGACATTTTCAAGTACTTTTGTAACGTCGGGAATCAAAACTTCAGCTTCACCGATAAAAAATGCATCGACAATTGGTGCCAATACAGCAGGATTATAAAACGTCGTAACGCCACCGCAAAAAATAATCGGATCACTATCTCGACGCTGATCGGCCCTTGCAGGAATACCGGCGTTTTGCAGCATAAGGACGAACTGAAAATAGTCCAGTTCAAATGAGACTGAAAAGGCGATAAAAGGAAAAGTTGAAAGGTCCTTGCGGGTTTCCAGTGTAAGGGGACGGCGATAAAAAGGTGGATCGTAAACAAAACACCGTTCACATTGAAACAAATTTTGCTGAGCAAAGAGACGGTAAACCGTCTGATATCCCAGGCTTGACATTCCCACCGAATAGGAATTAGGATAAACCAATGCGATGGGAATGGGCCCGGTGTTATTGACAGAACGGCGTGTTTTCTCAGCAGATAAAAACGCGTCGGAATATTGTTTAAATGTGAACGGCTTATCACCAGACATCATTGAATCAAAAAATTAAGCAAGCTATGAGATATGACGTCTTTTACGTAAAAAAGTCGGCACTTCAAGATCATCGTCAGAATAACCGCCGATTTCTTCCGCTTCGGCTTCAACAGATTTCTGATAGCCGGCATTTGAATTCTGTTCGTTTTGTTGACCTCCTTTGGCAGATCGATTAAAATCGCGCATAAATCGATTGATGCGTTCCTGGCTCTTTCTCATCCGCTCCTGATGTCGTTCATTGTTTGAGGAAGAGGATGAAAAGGAGAACACATTCGAATCTGCGCCGGCTTCTTTTACTCGTTCATTGATTGAATCGAGCCGGTCGATAGCGGGAATTTCACGCTGATTAATGGAAACAGGTTTTTTATCAAAATTTGGTCTGGGCAATCCCGGAATACGCGGACGCATGGACTCACCGGCAATACCGGTAGCGATAACAGTTATCCGTAATTCATCAGTGAGAGATTTATCGATCACTGCGCCAAAAATCAAATTAGCCCTGGAACCGGCTTCTTCTGAGATAATACTCGCGGCTTCGTTTACTTCATGCAGCCCCATTTCCGGGCCGCCGGTAATATTCACGAGCAAACCTTTAGCGCCGGTGATAGAAACATCTTCAAGTAAAGGTGAATGAATGGCCATCTCAGCGGCTTCAACTGCCTTATTTTCACCCGATGCGACACCACAGCCGAGGAGTGCTTTTCCATGTTCGCTCATGATCGCCTTCACATCTGCAAAATCAAGATTCACCAATCCCGGGATTGTGATCAAATCAGAAATACCCTTGGTGGCATTAAAAAGAATTTCGTCAGCATACCGGAATCCCGCATCGAGGGAAGTACTTTTAGGAACAATAGTCAATAAACGTTGATTGGGGACGACAATCAAAGTGTGAACATTTTCTTTTAAAGCGGCAATTCCCTCTTCTGCGCGTTGGATTCTTTTGGGCCCCTCGAACAGAAAAGGTGTGGTCACAATACCTACAGTGAGGGCGCGGCTGTCACGGGCAATTTCAGCTACAATAGGTGATGCGCCTGTCCCGGTTCCACCGCCCATACCGGCAGTAATAAAAACGAGATCCGAATCGCCGAGAATATCGTAAATCTGTGTCCTATCTTCTTCAACAGCCCGGCGTCCCTGTTCCGGATCGGCTCCGGCACCCAGACCCTGTGTTGTTTTGTTTCCGATTTTAATTTTAATAGGTGCATGGCATAGACTAAGCGCCTGTTCATCCGTATTAATGGCGACAAATTCAACACCTCCTAATCCTTCCAGAATCATGCGATTGAGCGCGTTGCAGCCGGCTCCGCCGACACCGACCACACGAAGTTTTGCGATGGCTGGACCCGCTTCATCAAAATCAAATGTCAAATTCATGGTAAACTCCTTATTAATAGAAATTTTATTTTCTTAACATTTTTTGCCGTATTCTTCAAAAGAGACCCGCAATACCACCAAACCATCGCCGCAATCTCTCTTTAATAAAATGATAAATTCCTTCCTCACCTTCGGATAACTCACCAAGTTCGCTTTTATACTTGTAGCCATATATCACCAAGCCGACACCTGTGGCGCATTGTGGTTTTCCGGCTTCAGCTATCATTCCGGAAAATCCGGTAGGGATGCCCAATTTGGCGGGCATTTTAAAAATTTTTTCCGCAAGTTCTACTGTGCCATCCAATAGGGAGGCTCCGCCGGTAAGTACAAGACCTGTCGCCATAAAATTGAAATAATCAGAAGATTTTACATCTTCATAAGCCAGGGCGAGTATTTCGGCCATTCTCGGAGCGATAACATCGATAAGCAAACCCTTTGAAATTTTACGATTAGGGCGATTGCCAACACCGTCGACATCAACCATGATGTCTTTGTCGTTATCGGTATGAAAGACACTGCCATGATTGATTTTGAGGTATTCCGCAGAATCAATCGGCGTTCTCAACACAGTCGCAATATCATGAGTGACATTACGACCGCCGAGAGCGACGACTGATGTATGGCGGATACAGCCTTCATAGAACATGGCCAAATCGCTTGTACCGCCACCGATATCAATTAAAATCACACCCAGTTCTTTTTCATCATCGGTAAGGACGGAAAAGCTGGACGAAAGAGGCTCAAGTACGAGATCCGAAACGCCATAACCCGCCTTTTCAATACAACGATGTATATTTTGGGCTGAGGCAATAGCGCCTGTCACAATATGAACCTCAGCTTCAAGACGGACACCTTTCATACCGACAGGATCCCGGATTCCTCGCTGTTCATCCACAATAAATTCCTGCGGCAAAATATGAATGATTTCACGGTCGATCGGTAAGGCAACTGCCCGTGCGGCATCAATAACACGGCGCACATCGTCGGGGCTCACCTCACTGTTTTCTCCGGAAATGGCAACAACACCACGACCATTAATACTTCGAATATGATCACCGGCAATACCGGCGAAAACAGTATTAATTTCCACATTTCCCATGGCTTCAGCTTGTTGAACTGCGGTTCGAATGGAATGAACGGTTTTGTCTACATCAACTACGACGCCATAACGGAGACCGTCGGAAGGAGATGTTCCGACACCAAGAATTTTAATTTCCTCGTGTTCATTCACTTCAGCCACGATACAGTTAATTTTTGTTGTCCCGATATCGAGACCCGCAATAATTTCGACTTGACTCATAGCAAAACTCCGAAATAAGACGGAAAACTAGCCATTTTCCTTGACAATAATTTGACCGTCAATTCGAAAATCAAAGTATTTTATTTGAGCGATATTGACGGCATCCATCTGTTCAGAAAGCGCCTTTAAGTACAGCAACTTTTTATTAAAACTCTCACGTCCAAATAACATAGGAATACCCGGATAAAGATTGGTAAATATGAACAATCCCGCCCCCGAATCAACATAGATTTCGGAAAGTTGAGGATAAAGCATAGGATACTTTTTCGCTTCATGTAAAAACGACATAGCCTCAAAAAAACCGTCACCGACAAGACGCCGACCTTCTACAAGCATTTGAAAGCAGGGACCCGAAATGACAGGCAAATCAAGTTGCCCGGAGGAATCTGCCGATGCAAGGATACGGCCGTCAGCATCCATTAAATATAAACCGTTAAAACACAGATAACAAAACGGTTTGCCTTTTTGCGGCATTTTTACAATCGTCTCAAGAACACCCCGCTCGGATAAAAAGACCGTTTGTTCAGGTGTAAAATCCTTGGGTTTGAAATTTTGGTCAAACACACTTGATATTGTCTTAAAAAAGCCGTCGGGTACGAAGGATTTTTCATTATCTGCCGTATATGGAGAATGCGCTTTAAGCATTTGCGAACCGAAAAACAATCCCGTTACAAGCGCCAAACTGAAAAAAAGAGCCGCTCTGCCTATTTTAAGCCAATCCATATGAATCACCTCCCATCCCTGTTGATATTTAAAAGAGTTAAAACAGATTGAATAATATTGTCGGCAGCATTGGGAAAAGCCAGTTTGGCCGCCGATTTGCCCATGTTTTGGCATAGTTTTGAGTCGGAAAACAAATCCTTCACGGTTGCAGCCAGTTTTTCCGGATTCAAATCCTTTTCCTGAATCACTCTGGCTGCACCGGCCTTTTGCATGGAAAGGGCGTTTTTCAACTGATGATCAGCGGCCGCATATGGATAAGGCACGAGTACCGAAGGTTTTTCCCACAAGCAAATTTCCGCAAGTGTAACCGCACCGGCACGACAAAGAACAATATCACAGGCCGCAAACGCTTTATTCATGTCATTTATAAATGGCAACACAACAACACGATCATCGACTGAATTTTGACGAACATGTTCGAAATCGGTTTGTCCACTGCTCCATAAAATCTGGATTTCTGTATTTTTCAGAATATCCGGAAGACATGCCAGCATTGTAAAGTTCAAAAAAACAGACCCTTGGCTGCCTCCCATGACCAAAAGTGTCGGCTTGTTTTTAAGCTTCCAAAAAGACCGGGCGCTGTTCCGGGAAACCTGCATATTAAATTTCCTCACAGGATTGCCGCTTATACGCACGTTATCCTGCCGCTTTAAAAAAGAACGTGCATCGGGGAATGCCAGATGTACCAGGTCGACCCGTTTTGCTAAAAGACGAGTGGTAACACCCGGGTAACTATTTTGTTCTTGAATGACTGTGGGTATTCGAAACACAGTTGCCATATACAGCATAGGACCGCTCACATACCCGCCGGTTCCAATGACGGCATCGGGTCGATATTTAAACAACAAAAACATACTTTGCAAAAGACTCCAGCCGAGAAGAACCGGCACAAATAAATTTTTTAACGCCCGGCGGCGCGCAATGCCACGCACGGTAATAAATAAAAGCGGAAACCCGTTGCGCGGTATAATGTCGGCTTCGATTCCACGGCGAGTGCCGATGAAGAAAATTTCCGCCTGAGGACGGATTCTTTTTAATACCTCCGCCAATGCAAGGGCAGGCAGGGCGTGACCACCGGTCCCGCCACCGACCAGAAAATAGGTCTCTTGTGTATTTTTCTTTTTATCCGTCATTTAAAATATCATCATTTTACTCCGAGCAAAGGCCGGACGTTTTTCAGGAATCGGGGTCGTTGTTCGACTTTTCTGACTTTTCTTGAAAGGTGCACGTTCAAGTCTTGCATTCAAAGTGCGCCAATCCGAATACTTGCTGTACGAAACATTTCCATATGCAGAAATATTAATTAAAAGTCCCATTGCCGCCATATGAGAAATCAGTGAAGAGCCACCATACGAAATGAAAGGCATGGGGACACCCGTGGTGGGAATCGCACCCAAAGAAACGGCTGCATTAACAAACGCATATATAATGATACAGGCGATGATCCCGGAAGCCAATAAACGGCCGCTACCATCCGGTGCGTTATTGGCAATTTTAAAACCGCGATACATAATGACCCCGAAAAGAATTAATATACCGATCGTACCGATTAATCCCGCTTCCTCACCGATAATTGAAAAGATAAAATCCTTATGAGCCTCTGGAAGCCATAAATACTTGGCTCTCGAATTCCCAATCCCTACACCAAATACACCACCCATGGCTAGACTGATGAGAGATTGATCAAGCTGCCAAGCCAATTTTGTTTGATTGATAAACTGATTGACGAATTTTATAATACGATCCATTTGATAGGGATTTGCCAATACAATCATATAAACCAATCCGGAGGCTGAAAATGACAGACCCGCCGATAAAAGTGACGTGCCCGGAATTTCAGCAAAATAAAAAATAACAAAGGCAATCATGGAAAGAATAATCGCAGTACCTAAATCTTTTTCCAGTACAATCAAAAAAACAAAAACGGCAACAAGCGCGACGTATTTTACAAAACCCTTAAAAAAATCATCCAATTTTTCCCGATCTTTGTTCACATAATACGCCAAAGTCATAATTAAAGCGTATCGGGCAAAATCCGACGGTTGAAACTTGAACGAACCAAACTTTAGCCATCGGGTTGCGCCGTTTTCAGTGACGCTCCACGGAGAGTGAGTCACCAGTAAAAGCAGCATGATAAATGCAACCAGTAAAAAAAATGGCGACAATTTGAGCCAAAAACGATAATTGATCCTGGAAACAAAAAGCATAAGTACAAATCCGATGAGTACACGGCCCATTTGCCGGGAAAAAAAATACTCGGCGTTTCCCATAAGATCAGCCTTGTACGAACTGGCAGAATACACCATCGCTGCGCCGAAAATCGCCAGAAACATGACACAAATAACGAGAAAATAATCGATTCGTGAATAGTTAAATTTTTCACCCATACCACACCTCATCCTACCTTATTTTAAATGTCGTTAAAGCCAATAAAGCCAACAAGATACCCGCAATCCAGAACCTTGTGACGATTTTGGGTTCTGCGATACCGAGCATCTCATAATGATGATGTAACGGAGCCATACGAAAAATTCTTTTACCTGTTCTTTTGAACCAAAAGACCTGCAGGATCACCGACAGACTTTCAAGTAGAAAGATGAAACAGATTAAAGGCAGCAACAGCTCCTTTTTTACCATAATGGCAACAGCGCCTATTCCCCCGCCGATCATTAGGGCACCCGTATCCCCAAGGAAGATCTGTGCCGGGTAAGCATTGAAAAATAACATCCCAAGTGACGCTCCGGCAAGACAAAAGCAATAGATCGCAAGTTCACCAGCATTTGGTAAATATATAATATTTAAATAGTTACTAAAATCCACTCTCCCACTGACATAAGCAATACCACCAAATGCCATGGCAGCAATGGCCGATAAACCGAGTAAAAGTCCGTCTTGTCCATCGGTAAGGTTGCTCCCGTTGGACATAGCAGTGATGATAAATACGGCAATGGGTATATAGAAAATACCAAAGTTCAACTCATAGTTTTTCAGAAAAGGAATGGTTGTAGATGCCCGGGCGGATTCGACCTCCGGCATAAAATAAATCACACAACCGACGACAAGTCCGATGAAAACCTGACCGATAAGTTTGTAGCGGCCGATGAGTCCCTTGTGATATTTTTTTACAATTTTTAAAAAATCATCAAGGAATCCTAGTCCACTTAAATATATAGTAACCAACAAGATAAGCCAGACATAAGTCTCAGCGATTCGGGCAAACAGCAACATGGGTACAACAACACTTATCAATAACAAAATTCCACCCATGGAAGGTGTCCCTGCTTTGCTTAAATGTGATCGAGGGCCATCAGGACGTATCTCTTCGCCGATTTGCAGTTGACGTAATTTACGAATAAATGCCGGCCCTAATATGAGACAGATGAGTAGCGCCAAAAGTGCACCACAGGCTGCTCTGAAAGTGATGTAGCGCATAAGGTTGCCCAGTGCCAGCTCATTCCTAAACGGTACCAACAAATAATAAAGCATATCATGCCTCTTTATCGGTTAAAAATTTTAACAATTCTTCGATAACGGTTTCCATATGCATCGCTCTTGAGCCTTTGACAAGTACGATATCGTTCGCAGTTACATAATTTTTCAGTGCAGAGATTAAATCCTGTTTTTTTTCAAAATGCACAACATCGGCCACTTTACCCATTGCACTTTCAGCAGTAAAACGCGTCTCTTTGCCGTGTAAAAACAATGTCTCAATTTTATATTCTGCTGCAATCAAACCCAATTCACCATGTAAAGCGGCGGATTGGGCTCCTAATTCCAAATTATCAGCCAGCACAAGAATACGCCGTCCGCCGGCTGAAAACATATCGGCCATAGTCTGAACAGCGGCTCGGCAACTGTCGATATTGCTGTTGTAAACATCAGAGATCACTGTTATTTGGGAGACGTAAAACACCTGCATTCTCTTTTCAACATCTTTAACGGATTCCAGGCCTTTTTTAACAAAAGCGGGCTTTATCTCGAAAAGTTTACCGGCGCTCGCTGCAGCCAGGGCATTAAACACATTATGGCGTCCTGCCATTTTCAGAGATATCTCTTGACCGAACAAAGTGAAACTGTATTGTGCATGGTTGTTACAGGATAAATTTTCAGCCCGGAAATCTCCATTCCGGATACCATATAAAATCCGGTGCCGCATGGGCACTTTGATTTTTTGCATTATAGAATCGTCCGCATTTAAAACAGCCGTTCCGTTCTTGTCGGCATGAATAAAAATTTCCGCTTTTGCCCGCGCCACACCATCAAGATTTTGCAAAAACTGCAGATGCGCATGTCCGATGTTTGTCAGCACACAGACGGTTGGCTGGACCAGAAAACTGAGTCTTTCCAACTCACCAAAATTCGAAGTTCCCAGTTCACAAACCAGCACATTGTGTTCCTGACGTAGCCGAAACAGCGTCAACGGGACACCGATATGATTATTAAATGATTTTTCACTTTTTAAAACATTAAACTTTTGTCCTAACACTGCCGCCAAATATTCTTTGGTTGTTGTTTTGCCGGAACTACCGGTTATGGCGACAACCGGTAGACGAAACTTGAGACGATAAAAACGTGCATATTCCTGTAAAGCCGCAAGTGTATCCGGTACGGTGATGAAAGGCAAAGAACTTTTATTCCTATTCTGCTTGAACCACGCTTCACTGACGACTGCGGCCGCTGCGCCTTTTTGCAAAGCGGATAGGGCAAAATTGTGACCGTCAAAACGGTCGCCCGGGACAGCAATAAACAGTTCACCCTTCCGGATCGTACGCGAATCAATACAGACGCCGGTTAGTTTCGTAACCGGCGCTTTTCGAGAAGACATCCATCTCGACTGCAAATCAGGACTTTGCAGTATTTCATTAATTGTCAAATCAATTCGGTTCAAAGCGTCAGTAACTTTCCTACATCGATCGATGATTCACAATGAAGCATTACCTGCTCATTTGGTTTTATCTTTTGACCTGCCTTAGGCTGTTGCCGAACAACTCTTCCGCTGCCGTCGACAACAGCTCGAATATTTCTGGCTGCAAGTATATTAATTGCATTCCGCAGCGGTAAACCGACCACATATGGGACAGAATAATGACCCTGCTCCAGGGACTCTTTTTCAGTCACTATTATAATATCCTGATTTTCGGAAATAGACGTTCCCGCTTCGGGTTGCTGGGCAATAACGGTCTTTCCATTTCCCACGGATTTGACATTCAAATTCTCTTTGCGTGCCAATTTCATAGCGATCGGTTTGCGAAATCCGACAAGGTTGGGCACACGTTTTTCCTTTCCCTGTTTCTCGGCAATCAGTGTTTGATGATTCATGTTGGTAAAATAGTCGACGCCCTCCTTTTCGATTATTTTATTCGAAATATGCTGGAACAAAGGTGCTGCTGCGTCGCCGCCGTAATAAGAGCCGACTTTTGGATTTTTCAATAACACAAAGACCGTTATCTTGGGATCCTCCTGTGGAAAAAAACCACCGAATGTGGCGATATATTTGTTCTTTTCATATCCGGAACCGTCTTCCTTTATCGCTCTTGCGGTCCCAGTTTTTCCACAGGCGGTTACACCGGACAATTTTGCCTTCACACCGGTACCGGATGTTATCACTTCGCCCAGTATCGCTTTCAGGGTGTCGGCTGTGGTTTTTTTAATCACATGACGAATTTCGCGGGAATCGTGATTTTTAATCACATTATCTTTATCCCGGATCTCACGAATAATCGTCGGCCGCATAAGCAAACCGTCGTTCGCAATGACATTATACATACAGGCCATTTGGAGAGCTGTACTGGAGATTTCATATCCATACGACATTGCGATAGGCGTGAAGCGACTCCACTCATAGGGATGCCGTAAAATCCCTGGAACCTCGCCGACCAGTTCGATTCCTGTGCGCACACCAAAGCCGAATGCATTAATATACTCGTACAATCGTTCATGATTATACTCCGTCATGGTTTTCGCCATGCCAATATTTGAACTCTTTATTAAAACATCCCGGAGTGTCAGCCATCCGTAAGGTTTTGTATCATGAATCGTACGATCAAAAAGACTGCAACGCCCATTTTCACAAAAAATCAGATCGTATGGGTTTTTTGAACCTTCGTCTAAATAAGCCGACATCACAGCTGTTTTCAGTGTTGATCCCATCTCGAACTGGTCTGTCACTGCCCGCAAACGCCATGCCGACGGATGAAAATGACCGGCACGGTTTGGATTAAAATGAGGTTCCGAGGCCATTGCAAGTATTTCGGATGTCCGGGCGTTTAAAATTACGACGATACCACATTCACTTTCCGTTTCCAGTACCCTTTTATACAATTCGTCCTGGGCAATCTTTTGATAATGATAATTAATCGTCAGCACGACATCCTGACCATTCTCCGGATGAAAAACAGGATACTCGGAATGAAAAAACTTTTCAGCGGTGGCCGTCTGCAAAAGAATTGCTTTTCCCGGGACACCGGCCAGTTGTTTATCAAAACTCAACTCTATTCCACTCAAACCACGATTATCGATATCGGTAAATCCAATTATCTGTGCTGCGATATGTTCTTTCGGATATTTTCGCTTGCTGACTTTTTGACAATAGATGCCCAAAATACCCAGATCTTGAACACGATCAAATATTTGGCTTGAGCGATTCCGGCTTAAATAGACAAACTGATCGTTAGACGTCAACAATTCCTTTAACCTGGATTGACTCTCACCCAATAACGGTGCCAAAAGCGAGGCAGCTTCCTCAGCCGAGGTAATCTCTGTCGGATTTGCCGACACATCGACTGCCGGCACATTAAATGCCAATAATTCTCCATTACAATCCAGTATCCGGCCCCGTTCAGGATAGAGGTTTATTGGATGTTTATATTGTCGTTCGCCTCTCACTTTGTAACCCTCCCGATGTATTATCTGAACATCCACAAGCCGCACAAACAAGATAAAAATGACGACGTATGCGCCCTTGCGGAACACTGATAGTCGATCGGTTGCCGAATTTTGCTTTGCCATTTCACTCACCATCAGGATATAATTCAAGATTAATTTTTCGAACCGGCACAAAATTCAACTCTTCACGAGCGATTTTTTTAATCCTGTCCGGCTCCTTGAGTTTTTCCACTTGACTGACAAGCTCTGCGTTCTGATCCGAAAGATTTTTAAGCCTGTCGAGAAGTTTGCTTTTCTCACGGTTCGTATGATCGATACTTACATTTAATGCGACTTTTAAACAGATAAACAGACCAAAAAAACCCAGCCCGATTACACTGTAAAAACGAGCTCTTTTTTCACTTTGTTTTTTTTTCCCGGTCTTTTGGTTCATCCTAAATCCAAATGTTATATTTTTTCAGCAACTCTTAACTTGGCCGATCTCGAATTCGGATTTTTTTCAATCTCTTCTGCGGATGGAACGATCAGGCGGTGCACGATCTTTAACGAGGCTTTCTTATTGCACCGACAAACAGGAAAATCCGGCGGACAGATGCAAAACTTTGCCATTTCATTCATAAACTGCTTTGTTATTTTATCCTCTCCGCTATGATAGCTTAAAACCGCCAGGCGTCTACTCTTTTTTAGCAATTCTACGGCCTGGGGCAGCACAAGCTTCAGGCTTTCAAGCTCATCATTCACAAAAATCCGAATGGATTGAAACAGCCTGGCAAGTGTCTTGACAGGGTACCGAAGCTTCATATCATAAACCACGGAAGCCAGATCGCCTGTGGTCTCGAATCTTTTTTCTCGACGCCGGGAGACGATAGCACGAGCTAATCTTCGGGACGCTCTTTCCTCACCAAACTCCCAAAAAATATTAGCCAGCTTTTCCTCACTAAACTCATTCACCACCACCTCAGCATTTATAGCGCTATCGTCTCCCATCTGCATCGAAAGCGGACCGGAACGGGCATAACTAAAACCTTTTGCCGCGTCCCTGATCTGGAGAAGGCTGATACCCAAGTCCACAATGATACCATCAACTTTAAAAATATTGATGCCGGCGAGAAGCTTCCCCACATCCCGAAAGTTACCTTTCAGAGTACGGAAACGATGTCCATACGACATTAGTCTCTTCCCAGCCCGATTAATAGCCTCCGCATCCCTATCCACACCTACCACCAGGCTTGTCGCCGGCATTTTTTTTAACAATTCCAAAGAATAACCACCATCACCCAGACACAAATCCAATATGACCTCGGCGGTTTCAGGCTGGACCGAGGCCACAACCTGATCAAGAAGAACCGGAATGTGGTACTGCTCATTCATCTTCTTCCTCTTCATCGTCATATTCATTCAAAACATATGGCGCCTCTTCCTCTGAAATCCGGTCAAATACACCCGGCTCCCAGATTTCAACATGATCATCCATACCAATCACCAAGGCTTCATCTTTATCTTTTAATCCGACTTTTCTGGCCAGAGAGTCTTCTATCCGAATACGTCCCACCTGATCAAATGTTTTTTCCGTTGCAGTCGACAGCTTGATTCGTGTGAGCCATTTACGTTTCTTTTTTGTTTTAGCGGATTTTAAAAGCCGCTCCTTTTCTGCGGCCCAATATTCAGGAGTACACACTTCAATATGATTCATGCTGCCCAACACCACAATGACCGGATCATCCGCTTTTTTTGCCAGGACAGTCCTGTATTCTTGAGGCACAAGCGCCCTCCCTCTTGCGTCTATTGAAACATAATGCTGACCTGACATTTCAGCCGCCACGATTACCTCATTTCAGTCATTAAATAAACACAAAAAACACAGATATTACGAAATTGGACATGTTTAACATCCTTTACCACAAATTAACACATATTTATATAGGAATTTTAATTCAAAGAGTCAAGAGAAAAAGTCTACTTGCCCTCCCACAAAATTACATTTTTGTGATACATATCACAAAAATTAATCCGGGAAATCATAAAGAATGTCCCCTGGAGGAGGTCGCGCTTAATCATTTGTTTCCTCTCTCACATTATTTGAATTGTTCTTAACAACATTAAACACATAGGGAGCTTCTGCCTCACGCTGAGATTCAAAGTTTTCATAATCCCATATTTCGACATGATCTTTTAAACCGATAACCAGCGCCTCAGTTTTCCCCTTCAATTTGGCTCTGCGAACCAGTATTCCATCCAGCTTGACTCTTCCCTGCTGATCAAACGATTTTTCCGCAGCAGTTGACAAAACAACCCTCTCAAGCCATTCCATATTGTTGGAATCTTCAGCTGCTTTTACCAAGCTTTTCTCCACCTCATTCCAGCGCTCAGGCTTGTAAATGCTGATAAATTCCTTCCCGCCCTGAACAACAATCACCTTTTTATCGCTCTTGTCCATCAAGGCGTGACGCATATGAACGGGAATAAGAACCCGCCATTTTGCATCAATGGATACAATTTGTTGTTTTGAATTTCCGCCGGTCAAAAATCTACCTCGACATAACACCTAATTGATAAAATCTACCACTTTTATTTTAAAAAAGCAAGAAAATAATGCATATATTGAAAAATTTGTCACAATATACCACCTTTACACACCCCACAGTCTTTTGATATTCTTTAGAGATATTATAACTCAAAACCCGAATTTACAGGTTTTTAATATCGCCGTTATGGAAAATCAACTCCCGTGTGAACAGGTAAAGGTGACAAAACATTTACATTTTGGCCCAATTTTGGCAATGATATTTTGAGCGACTTGTATCTATATTTTTCGACATCACTATTATTACGCAAAGTCAATAAAAACAATAGAACTCAAAGTCAGCATAAATAAAGAACGATGTCCGATTGAAACACCGTGTCCGATTTGAAACAGGAAAACAAATCCGGCCCTGCGGAAAAAGCAGGTGTTTGTATGAAAATCCAACGAATCCCGGTTAAATCGTTTTTCATTGTCAAAAAAAATGATATATTTGGTTGCGACTTGAAATAAGTGTGGTAGTGTGTGGTAGACCGTATTTAACAAACAATAGACAACAGAACTAGAGCACAAAATAGTGAGGTAACAAAATCATGATGAAATCGGCACGACTTTTACTCTTTTTGGTATTGGCAGCAGCGACCGTTTTTGCACAATTCAACGGCACGATCCAGTTAGGCACAGCCGACGTATCATTTCTGGGAGAAAACGAAGGTGACAACGCCGGCTGGCACATTTCCATTGCCGGTGATGTTAATAACGACGGATTCGATGATATCCTCATCGGTTCGCCTTTTTTTGACAGTGACACCAATAAAATCGACAATGGTGCCGTATATTTGGTTTTCGGCAAAGCCGGCGGCTGGAATAACACGATAAATCTTCAAAATGCAGATGCGTCATTTGTCGGTGAAGAATCCAATAACCAGGCCAGTCATGACGTGTTCGGCGTTAAGGACGTGAACGGTGACGGTATCGACGATTTTGCCATTGGTGTAAAATTTATCAATCAGGCAGGATTACGGGCTGGCAAGACATATATCTTTTTCGGTAAAACCAATGGATGGCAAATGGGAACACCGATTGAAAACGCGGATGCGACGATCCTGGGCGAAGGCGAAACATCCGAAGCCGCACATGTAAACGGTGTGGGTAACATGAACGGCGATGAATACGATGACATCATCATCGGGGCGGGATTTAACGATCAAGTGGGAGAAAATGCTGGAAAAATATATATATTTTTCGGAAAACCGACGGCCGCCTGGCCGGCAGTAGACAGCGTGGCAAACTGTGACGCCTCTTTTATCGGTGAAATGACCGGTGATTGGGCGGGACACCGGGTGGCGGGTGTGGGTGACGTGAACGCTGATGGATTGGATGATTTTATTATTGGTGCCAATCGCCGTGATCATGAGGACACGAGGGACAGGGGTATTTGTTATCTCGTTCTCGGAAAAACCAATGGATGGGCCAAGGATGTTGTCTTGACCAATGCCGACGCGTCTTTTTACGGTCCGAATTTAAGGAATGCAGAGCTGGGCTGGAATGTGGCCGGAGCCGGCGACGTCAATGGGGACCATATTGATGACTTTTTACTGGGAGCGGCAGGAAAATCCAAAGTATATTTAATCCTGGGCAAAGAGGCGGGCTGGAATACCGGTGTCAATGTTGAAGATGTAGCAGACGCAATTATGTCGGGTGAGCACAATCAGGATTTTGCCGGCGGTGATTTGCGGACGCTGGGTGATGTCAACATGGATGGATACGATGATTTTATCATCGGTGCATTTGGAAACGACCAGAACGGTTCGAATGCGGGAAAGGCATATTTAATGCTCGGTCGTGCAACATGGCCTTTAAATATCAATTTAGCCGATGCAGATGCCGGTTTTATTGGTGAAAACAGTCAGGATTTTGCAGGTTTTTCCGTTGCCGGCGGCGGTGATATCGACCACGACGGCGCTGATGATGTTTTAATCTCCGCCAATCAAAACGATGAAAACGGTCCCGATGCCGGCAAGGTCTATCTGTTTTTCTCCCGTGTAAAGGAATTTACCGTCACCGGTCCCAACGGCGGTGAAGTATATGATATCGGGCAGACCATCACATTTGCCTGGAATTCGAAGGAGCCCCAGGGCAACGTGCGCATCGAACTGTCACGAAACAACGGTGCAACATGGGATTTTATAATGGATACACCCGATGATGGTCAGGAAGACTGGATTTCGACAGGTCCCGGTTCGGATTTATGTTTAGTGAGGATGACACAACTCAATTCCGGTTCAACGGATCAAAGCAACAGCACCTTTAGCATTGCGGAACCGACGTTGCTGCTGACGGCACCCAACGGCGGTGAAGTTTTGACATCCGGCGACACTCAAGCGATTATGTGGCAAAGCAGCGGTAATATCCCGAAAATAAAAATTGAATATTCGACGGACAGTGGGGCGAGCTGGACAACCATACAGGACAGCACGGCCAACGACGGCCGCCATAACTGGCTGGTGCCGAACGTTCAATCCACTCAATGCCTTATCCGAATTCAGGATGCCCGCGACGGCAATCCAACGGATACGAGCGACGGTATTTTTGAAATCCGGCCGCCCGCAGCATCACTCAAGGTCACTTCACCAAACGGCGGCGAGACATGGCAAATGGCGACGACACAAAACATCACATGGACATCTTCAAATACCAGTGGAACCGTAAAAATCGAAATCAGCCGCGATAACGGTTCCTCGTGGACAACTTTGATTGCGTCAACTCCTGACAACAATTCATGGCAATGGAACGTGGCAGGTCCGGCTTCCACAATATGTCTGGTTCGAATCAGTGATACGGACGGAAATCCGATGGATACAAGCGATGCGGTTTTTTCCATAACGAATGGAGTCGTACCCCAGTTTACGGTCACCAAACCCAACGGCGGAGAGACCTGGGAGATCGGTACAAATAAAGAGATCACATGGACATCGGAAAACAGCAGCGGAAACGTCAAAATAGAATTGAGTCGAAATAACGGTTCCACATGGCAAACTTTACGCGAAAGTACGCCGGATGACGGTAGCTTGACCTGGGACGTTACCGGTCCGGCAGCTACCAAGTGTCTCGTGCGAGTCAGCGATGTAACAGGCGGAACCGGAGACATCAGCGACAATGTTTTCACGATTTATGGTACGCCGGTTTTGGAGGTAACGGCACCGAACGGCGGAGAGGATTGGGCGATTTCCTCAACGCAGAATATCACATGGAACTCGGCAGGCAGCAGCGGAAACGTCAACATCTACTTGAGTCGGGACAACGGTACCAACTGGGAATTTCTCATCAGCACGGAAGATGACGGCATCTATGGATGGACGGTTACAGGACCCGAATCCAATACCTGTCTGGTTCTGATCAGTAACATCGGCGGCAATCCTTTTGACATCAGTGATAACGTTTTTCAAATTTCACAGCACGCAGAGATCAACATTACATCACCTGTAGGCGGTGAGATATGGCAAATCCAAACCGCTCAAGAGATCACTTGGACATCCATCAAAACCAGTGGTAATGTCAAAATAGAGTTAAGCCGTGATAACGGATCAGTATGGGAAATCCTTGCGGAATCCACAGCAGACGACGGCTTGTATACGTGGGTGGTCTCCGGACCGGCATCCGCATTATGTTTAATCAAGATCAGTGACGCAGCAGGACCGGCCGCAGGCACAAGTCCGGCGATTTTCAGTATTTCAGAAATACCGACGCTTAGGGTACTGCGGCCGAATGGCGGAGAAGTGTGGATGATCGGAGACAAGGAGGAATTCCGGTGGAGTTCCTCGCAACCGGCGGAAACAGTGAACATTTACCTGAGCCGTGATAATGGAACCATCTGGGACTTTATCGCCAGTGTCCCTGATACCGGTGCATATCCGTGGCAGGTCACCGGGCCGGTTTCCGACTCTTGTATGGTACTGATCAGCACCACCGACGGCAGCTTGTTCGATACCAGTGATTTATCGTTCAAGATCGTTGCAAAGCCGCAGATTACGGTCCTCTCCCCCAACGGCGGTGAAAATTGGCTTGTAGGAAGTGAACAAACGATTCTCTGGAACGCGGTCAACACAAGCGGTGCCGTTCAAGTTGATTTGAGCCGCGACAACGGCCGCACCTGGGTAAATCTGGGCTCTTTCTCCCCGGATCCGGGGCAAATGACCTGGACAGTTGCCGGTCCGCTTTCCGACTCCTGCTTGGTCAAAGTATCGGATATTATCGGTTCCGTATTTGATACCAGTGACGCGATTTTTTCCATTTCCGGCACAGCATCGATCTCTGTTCTTCAACCTCAAAAAGGCGAGGTATGGCTGATCAATGAAAACCGTGAAATCAAATGGAACAGCCAGTTCGTCAATACAAATATTTTGATCGAACTGAGCCGAAATGGTGGAACCACCTGGGAGACAGTCGCCGACAATGCTGAAAACAACGGCAGCTATATCTGGAAGGTACTCGGCCCCGAAGCGGACCGCTGTATTGTTCGTGTCAGCGATGTTTTCGGCACGGTATCCGGTGTGTCCGATTCGCTGTTTCTCATCCGCTTATATCCGGTGGGTGTTTTGAACAATGGTGAAACGATCCGGACATTCGGATTGTACCAGAACTTTCCCAATCCGTTCAATCCGGAAACGAGAATCGCCTTTCAGAGTCCCCAAAAAGCCCGTGTATCCATTACCATCTATGATGTACAGGGACGATTGATTCGTTCTTTGATAGACCAGGATGTTTTACCGGGCGAACACAGTGTAACCTGGGACGGCCGCGATCATGCAGGCGTCAAAGTCCCATCGGGAGTATATTTCTACATCATGAAATCCGAAGGATTTACACAAACACAGAGGATGTTGATTTTAAAATAGAAAAAAATCAAATTTCACAGAAAAAGCCCTCGTAAAAATCGAGGGCTTTTTTTACGACATGGAATAAAAATTGCAGGGGAATTATCATATATTGCTTGGCAACGGTTGGAACTGCTGATAAGGGTTCCAACCCACCTATCCGTGACGAGGACAGAGGCAATGTTCCCACTTTGATCTTGGATCTTGCTATCCAGAGTAGAAATTCACCCGGCGGGAGTGATTGCATATCACTGTACTTTAAACCACATAATAAAAATACCACTAAGCCATATTTTGGGCAAAAATACCGACATATCCTCAACAAAAACAAAGTTTCTACAAGGTCCGACCCCAATGGCCAAAAAAGACAGCGGAGCACGACCCCGGAATGCCGCAAAGCGGCATGAGGAGGCGTGCGGACCCCGCTTTGCGGGGGGAGGATCATCCCGCGCCCTATGAAAACGCATATATTACAGCTGTGATGGGGGAATTTTTTCCTTTACAAATTTACGGAACCGTAGAAGCGGGATAGCCGGAGCCGTTCCAAAACTTGAGACGGATTAAAATGGGTTAACGATCGATCTATTCTACAACAAATTTATCCCAGTCCAAATCGGGAATAGGAATCTTTATCTTTAATTTCCGGAGTTTTGACATAACAATAGTAGCAATTAACCAATTGCGGTACCACTTTTTGTCAGCAGGAATAATATACCACGGTGCCCAATTGGTACTGGTACGGTTCAGCATTTCTTCATAAGCAGACATGTACTTGTTCCACAGTTTTCGTTCGTCGAGATCACCGGGATTAAATTTCCACCGTTTTTCGGGATTGTCCGCCCTTGCTTGCAGCCGCTGTTTTTGTTCTTCATTGCTGATCAAGAGAAAAAACTTCAAAATCGTCGTTCCCTCGTCCGCCAATAGGCGTTCAAACTCATTGATGTGACGATATCGTTTTTTCCACACTTTTTCCGGCACCAGGTTATGCACACGAACGACCAATACGTCTTCATAGTGACTGCGGTTGAAAATGACGATCTCCCCTTTTGCCGGCACTTGATGATGGACACGCCATAGATAATCATGGGTCAATTCTTTTTCCGAAGGAACTTTAAAACCGGCCACCCGAACACCTTGAGGATTCGCAACGGCAAAAACTTTGCGAATGGTGCCATCCTTCCCGCCCGCATCCATTCCCTGAAGAACAATCAACAGCTTGTGTTTATTTTCCGCGTAAAGTTTTTCCTGTACCGCGGCGAATTCAGTATTCAAGTTTATCAATTCATCTAGGGCATCTTTTTTGGATCCGCCGAATGCTCCGTGTTCTTGTGGATCCCAACTATCGAGTTTTATCTTGTTCTTGACCTGGTATTTATCCATATTTAATCCCTTAAAACGAACGTTACCTGCATATTGACCCTGTATTCCGTGATTTTACCGTCAACCACGACAAGTTTTTGACTTTTAATCCATGCGCCGGTGACATTTTCCAAGGTACGATTGGCACGGGCAATACCCTTTTCCATGGCATCATCAAAGCTTTTCGGTGATGATGAAATAATTTCAGTAACACGAGCGACTGACATTTTTAATCTCCTTTTAATAAATAAATTGCAAACCTGATTACAATAATAAAGGATTAAATTAAAAGAATCAACCTATTTTTAATTCGCATCGAGTGACAAATTATTTGGCACAAAATTTGATCATTCTCAGTATAAAAAAATAAAAACAACCCAAGTACAATAAAAACAAATGATATTCAAATAACAATCAATCTCAATTTGAAACAGGTTTCAGAATTGATACAATTATATGGGGTAAAACCGTGAAAAAGACAATTTTAGCAGTCTTTATTTCCTTAACCGCTCATTATGCAGGCGCCCAGTTTGATGGGACCATAAACCTGCAGAATGCCGACGTTTCCTTCATTGGAGAAAATGCCGGAGATAATGCCGGATGGCATATTTCGATTGCAGGTGATATCAATGATGACGGTTACAGCGATATTTTAATTGGTGCGCCTAATTTCGACGCCGGTGTCGATTTACAGAACAGCGGCCGTGTGTATCTTTTATTTGGGAAACCTGGCGGATGGGAAACGGTTATTAACCTCGCAACAGCCAATGTGGTTTTCACAGGAGAAGAGGAGAACAATCAGGCCAGTCATGATGTATACGGCATCGGAGATGTAAACAACGACGGCATCGATGATTTGGCCATCGGTGTAAAATTCATTAACGAGTCAGGTACCCGGGCGGGCAAGGTATACATATTTTTCGGTAAAAGACAAAACTGGCAGCACGATACACCTCTTGCCGATGCGGATGCCGCCATTCTGGGAGAGGGGGATACATCAGAAGCTGCCCACGTTTATGGAGCCGGCGATGTCAACGGCGATCAAATCGATGATTTCATTATCGGTGCGGGTTTTAACGACGATTTTGCGAGCAATGCGGGAAAGGTATATGTGTTTTTCGGTAAATCGGCGGCCGCCTGGAGCAAACTGGACAGCGTACAAAATGCAGACGCTTCTTTTTCCGGTGAACAGACCGGTGATTGGGCGGGACATCGTGTGGCGGGAGCAGGTGATGTGAATGGTGACGGATATTCGGATTTTATTATCGGTGCCAACATGAGGGACGAACAAGGTATTGCAGACAGGGGTATTTGTTATCTGGTATTCGGTAAAGCGAACGGCTGGGCCAAAGACGTCAATTTGGCCAATGCCGACGCATCGTTTATCGGTCCCGATATTCAAGGTGTACAGTTAGGATGGAATATTGCCGGAGCAGGAGATGTGAACGGCGATGGTTTAGATGATATTTTACTGGCCGGGGCGGGAAAGTCAAAAATTTATTTAATTTTCGGCAAAAAAAACGGCTGGGGTAAAAATCAGGCGGTACATAACGTTGCGGATGTTTTAATCGACGGTGAGGACTTTCGTGACAATGCAGGCGGAGATTTGCGTTCGCTTAAAGATGTAAATAACGACGGATATGACGATTTTATTATCGGTGCCTACGGGAACGATCAAAACGGTACAAATGCAGGAAAGGCCTATTTACTATACGGCAGGGAGAGCTGGCCATTACAGATATCACTCAATGCTGCCGACGCCGCATTTTTAGGTGAAGCGGATCAGGATTATGCCGGTTTTTCCGTCGCAGGAGGCGGTGACGTGAACGGCGACGATTATTTCGACGTGTTGATCTCTGCCAATCAAAATGACGACGGTGGTAACAATGCTGGTAAAGTCTATTTATTCTTTACAACCATTAAAAATTTTGTACTGACCCATCCCAATGGCGGAGAAATGTGGGAAATCGGAGAAAATGAGCAGGTTAACTGGAAAACGACCGACACCACGGGAACCGTCCAAATTGAACTATCAAGAGATAATGGCGCGACGTGGGAATTTATACAGGAGGTATCCAATAAGGAATCGGCAAATTGGGAGGTCACCGGCCCCGCTTCAGAAGATTGCCTGGTACGTATCACTCAGGTAAATGACGGTGCCGTTGATGAGAGTAATGCACCATTCAGCATAGTGAATCCTTCGATCACGGTCATCTCCCCCAACGGCGGGGAAACCTGGTCGGCAGGAGAATTCCGAGATATTAAATGGAATAGTCGCGGCAACATGAACAAAGTTAAAATTGAATATTCTTATAATTTTGGCAGCACCTGGACCATTATCGAGGACAGCACGTTGAACAGTGGACAGTACACCTGGACGGTCCCTCAAATCAAGTCGAACCAATGCCTGATCCGGATAGCGGACGCCCGAGATGGTTTTCCAATTGATCAAAGCGACAATATTTTCAGCATCAGTGATGGCTCACCGGCAGGCATCACAATTATTTCACCCAACGGCGGAGAAAATTGGATATTTAACACGGATCAAAATATAACATGGACGAGTCAGGATGTTGATGAAAACGTGCGGATAGAATATTCTGCCGACGGAGGTGCGACGTGGAAGATCATCATCAACGGAACGCAAAACGATGGAATTTTCACATGGCGGATCAACGGACCTGAATCGGATCAGTGCCTGATCCGTGTAACGGCAGTAAGCGGATTGCCGTCCGATATCAGCGATGCATTCTTTTCAATTATCGCTCCGGAAATACCCGCTATGCGAATCGAGGCGGAAAATATGATCATCCAGGCCGGGTTGGAAATTCAGAACAGGTCCGGCGCCAGTAACGATCAAGTACTTGCCGTGCCGAGGAACCAGGTATCCGGTAGTGCTCTTTATCGATTTGCGGACCGTCCCGACGGTGAATACGAATTGTGGATACGTTACATGGATGAAATTGACGGCGCGAGTGAAGCCCGAATAGAAATTAACGGTATTTCTGTAGATGACTGGTTTTGGGATGTGGGGGAAAATAATGATTTTTGGGTAAAACGGCGAATCGGCATTTTTAATTTCAAGCGGGGTGACAAAATTATTCTTTGGCTGCATCGTCAGGGTGGTGAATATTCCAGAACGGACTATATAGAATTTGTTCCGGTTGGTGTTCCCAGTATTGAAACATTGGTTGTCAATAAACCTAACGGCAACGAAAATTGGCGGGAGGAAGACCAGATTACCATTAACTGGACATCATTCAACACGAGCGGTCTGGTAAAAATTGAATTGAGCCGAGATAGCGGTGCATCCTGGGAGACAATCGCCGCCAAAGTTCCTGATTCCGGTCAGTTTCTCTGGACGGTCACAACACCAGCCGCCGAATGCTGCTTTGTACGGATCAGCGACATCGACGGTTACCCTATGGACCGAAGCGATAACTGCTTTCAAATAACGGAAATACCCGAAATCATCGTCACAGCTCCAATAGGTGGTGAGGACTGGCGGATTCAAACACAACAGCAGATCACCTGGCAATCTAAAAACACCAGCGGAGAGGTCGACATATCCCTCAGTCGAGATAATGGGAATACATGGTTGCCACTTGCTGCCAAAACCGCGGACGACGGCACTTTTGACTGGCTTGTAGAAGGTCCGCCCTCAGAAAAATGTATAGTGCGGGTGCGTGACAAAGACGGCCATCCGACCGGTGTCTCACCTGCCGTTTTTACGATTTCGGCAACGCCAGCCATCATTATCACTTCTCCGGTAGGCGGTGAAAACTGGGGCATCGGCTCGGTACAGACCATCGGTTGGGCATCCACAAATACCAGTGGTCGGGTCAACATTGAACTCAGCCGGGACAACGGTTCGACATGGTCCGCGATCAAAACGAATATTATCGACAACGGCGGTCATTTTGACTGGAACGTCACCGGACCGGCCGCGAATTTTTGTCTCATCCGAGTGTTCGATGTTGACGGCAATCCTGTCGGTACAAGCCCCGCTCCTTTCCGCATTTCCTTTATTCCTACCCTGACGGTTTTAACACCCAACGGCGGCGAATCATGGACAATCGGATCCACCAAAAATATTACCTGGAATTCCGCCAATACCAGCGGTTCGGTTAAAATAGAACTCAGCCGAAATAACGGAACAAGCTTTAGCACTATAATCGCATCAACAAAAGATGACGGCGTCTATAATTGGCCGGTCGATGGACCCTCTTCACTGACCTGCCTGGTACGGGTGAGTGACGTTCAGGGGACAGTATTTGATACGAGCGATCAGATTTTTGCGATCATCCCAAAGCCCGAGATAACGGTTACTCGACCGAACGGAGGAGAGCGATGGCAAATCGGTAATGAAGAATTATTACAGTGGACATCCACGGCAACCAGTGGTTTTGTAAAAATCGACTTGAGCCGTGATAACGGCATGTCCTGGCAAACAGTTTCCGCATCTGCTCAGGATAAAGGTGAATATCAGTGGAAGGTTACGGGACCGGCTTCCCAAAATTGTCTTTTACGCGTATCGGACGCCAATACGGGTGCAATGGATCTGAGTAATGCCGCGTTCAGCATTGTGGTGGCGCCTGATTTCACGGTTACCGTACCGAACGGTGGAGAGGCATGGGATGTGGCCAGCGAACAAACGATTCGCTGGAACTCCACAGCACCGGCTGGCAACGTAAATATATACCTCAGCAGGGATGCCGGGGCAAATTATAGTTTTCTGAGCAGCGTTGCCGATATCGGAAGCTGGACATGGCCCGTCTCCGGTCCGCCTTCGGATGCATGCCTGGTTCTCATTAGTAATATCAGTGGCAGTCCCTTTGATGTAAGTGACGCACCGTTTCGTATTTTACCCGCTCCGGAATTGACGGTCGTCTCTCCGAACGGCGGTGAAATATGGCAGACAACAAGCCAAAAGACCATTCGATGGACATCCATAAATACCAGTGATTTTGTGGATATCAACTTGAGCCGCGATAATGGACAGACATGGGAAGTTCTGGCTGAAAATGTACCGGATAACGGCGAATACCAATGGACAGTGAACGCACCTGCTTCAGCGTTTTGCAGGATTCAGGTTTCTGACGCCGACGGCAGTCCCGTGGATACCAGTGATAACGTTTTTACAATATCCGATATGCCGAGCATCACCCTCTCATCACCAAACGGAGGTGAGGATTGGCGCATCGGAACGATGCAAAATATCACCTGGGAATCGGTGAACATCAGCGAATGGGTGAATATCGTCATAAGCAGAGACAACAAAGCCAGCTGGCAAAAAATCGAATCCGGTTTACCGAATACCGGACAATTCACCTGGAAAGTAACCGGTCCGTCGTCACCGACATGTATTATTGCGATCAGTGACGGCAGCACCAAACCGTCGGATATGAGTGATTCGACGTTTACCATTTCGGAGCCACCGTCTATTACGGTCTTAACACCCAACGGCGGCGAACAATGGATTATCGGCGATCAGCATGAAATAAAGTGGTCATCGGTGGATATCGGCAATTCACTTCGTGTTCAGTTGAGCAAGAATAACGGGGGCACGTGGGAAACATTGAGTAACAACGCACCAAACACGGGAAGCTGGTTGTGGACGGTTCATGAGCCGCGTTCCGATTTATGTCTGGTGCGGATCACCGAAACAGCCACAGGAATAAGCGATACAAGCGATGCGGTTTTTACCGTGCGCTTGGAAAGCGGCGTTTTTTCCACCTTCGACCAGCCGCTATCCTTTGAATTGTTACAAAATTTTCCAAATCCTTTCAATCCTGTGACTCGAATCACCTACAAATGCCCCAAAAACGCGTATGTCATATTGAAGATCAGTGATATAACAGGACGAGTCGTCAGGAGGTTGGTTGATGGAATTTATGAAGCAGGTACACACACGATGATGTGGGACGGAAGAGACGATAAAGGTGGATTGCTGCCGTCCGGTATCTACTTTTACACGATAAAAGCAGAAGAATTTAACCAAACGAATAGGATGTTGTTTATCAGGTAATGCAGTAAAAATAGTCGGCTAACCGGGATAAGCAGCAAAAGTCAGGCAAGGCAACCACTGATCGGCAACCGGCATTCACGAGCAACCAAGCAAACATCCGAACAACAAATCTATTCGACATCGCAGGGCCGCGAGGGTGGCCCTGCGTTTTTTATTACCGCGTTTTCTTCCCCATTTAAATGATATGGAATGTTTTCCGGCCGTTATTGGTTTAAATAATAAGCTTGAGATTCACATGTATATTTTTTAACTTAAACTTTGTCAAAAATATAACTTGGGATCCGGATGACAAATTTTGATTTTATCTATCGCTATCTCAAAAAATACAAAACGCCCATGCTGGCGGGGGTGGTTTTTATTATTTTTGCCACAGCATTCCAAATGCTTTCCCCATGGTTGTTACGGTTCACGATCGATTATATCATTGAAACACAAAAAGGCAATAACTTTCCGGTTCCGAATTTTCTCAAATCCATACAGTTTTTATTTTCGAACGCCTCACCCATGCGTGCGGTGTACATTTACATCAGTCTGATTATTTTTTCAACTATTTTACAGGGCATGTTTACATTTCTCATGCGTTACAGCATGATCGGCGCGTCGCGCAAGATTGAGAATGATATGCGCAACGATTTTTTCCGCCATATAACCACTCTTTCGCAAACATTTTACCAGCGAAACCAGACCGGAGATATCATGGCACGGGCGACCAACGACCTGGAAGCCGTTCGCTCAATGATCGGTCCCGGCATCATGCACTTCCTCGGTCCTCTCGTGGTCAGTGTCGGTAGTATCACACTGATGCTGAAAATTAATCCCATGCTTACTCTTTACGCCTTACTTCCCCTGCCGGTGGTGATTTTAGCGGTCAATCTTTTGCTAAAAAAAATTCACACACTTTTTACAAAGGTCCAGGCCCAGTTTTCCACCATGACAAGCAGGGTTGAAGAAAATCTGTCGGGGATCAGAGTGGTCAAAGCATATGTACGTGAACAACATGAACAGTCGTTATTCAAAAAGGAAAACAGACAATACATATTAGATAACATTGCCATGGCGCGGGTCCGCGGACTTTTCAGTGCCCAGATCATCTTGCTGTTCGGTATCGGTATCCTCATCATATTATGGACAGGCGGCCGTGCCGTTATACAGAACCAGCTCACAATCGGCGAACTGGTGGCGTTTATTTCCTATTTCACAATCCTTACCTGGCCGATGATCGCTCTGGGATGGACCCTTAATCTATGGCAGCAGGGCCTGGCGTCCACCAAAAGAATGATTTACATTTTAAATCAACAACCGGACATCAGCGGTCCGGAAAAGCCGGCAACAGACTTTTTTACAATATCCGGTGAAATCGAATTTAAGAATGTGTATTTCAAGTATCCGGATGGTCCGCCCGTTTTAAAGAACATCAATATAAAAATCCCGGCTGGCTCGACACTGGCGATTGTAGGTGCAACGGGTTCGGGCAAGTCATCACTGGTTCAGCTGATACCTAGATTGTATGACGTGGACTCGGGACAAATACTCGTGGACAAGCAAAACATCCGCAGTATTCCGCTGCAGTATCTGCGGGAAAAAATCGGCTACGTTCCCCAGGAGACATTTTTATTTTCGGAAACACTCGAGGAAAACATCCGGTTTGGCGGCGAAAACCTCACCGACCAGGCAATTTTCGATGCATCGGAAATTTCCCAGTTGAATGCCGATATGGATCAATTTGCTAACGGATTCAAGACAACTGTGGGTGAATATGGGATCACACTTTCCGGCGGACAAAAACAACGAACCGCCATCGCCCGCGCAGTGGTTCGAAATCCGGACATACTCATCCTGGATGACGCCCTGGCTTCCGTTGACACTTATACCGAAGAACACATTTTGAAACATTTAAAGAACGTCATGAAAAATTGTACCAGTATCATCATCTCTCACAGAATTTCCACGGTCCAGGATGCGGATCATATTATCGTGCTGGAGAACGGGACTATCGCAGAGCAAGGAACACATACAGCGTTATTAAAACAACACGGCTTGTATTACAATCTACATAAAAAACAACAACTGGAAAAATCGCTACAACAACTTTGAGGAAAGCAGCCGTTTTGAATGAATACGATGATGAAATAACAGGCAAAGCCTATGATGCCAGGTTAATCCGGCGGCTCTTCCATTATTTACGGCCTTACCGCTTCAAAGTAATCATTGCCGCACTTTTGCTCATTCTTCACGGGCTGTCGGAACTGATTGCACCGTGGCTGCTAAAAATCGGTATCGACCGATATATTGCCCAGAAAGACATGCACGGATTGACCGTCATCGCCGGTGTGATCTTTGCCGTACTTGTCGCACAGTTTTTTGTAGAATACACCCAGTACCTGTTGACTCAATGGATCGGCCAGCACATCATGTACGATATGCGTACCCAAATTTTCGCTCATTTACAAAAACTGCCGCTGTCATTCTTTGATCACAATCCGGTCGGCCGGTTGGTTACGCGAACAATGAACGATGTTGAATCTCTCAACAACCTGCTTTCCAACGGTGTTGTCACAATTATTGGCGACATCTTTGTACTGGTAGGGATTGTCCTTGCCATGTTGCTGCTCAACTGGCAATTGGCGCTGGTTACTTTGATTGTGCTGCCGTTTATCATTGCCATCACATTTATTTTTCGTTTCAAAGTGAGAAAGTCATTTCGAAAAATACGGATTCGGTTGGCGCGTATCAACAGTAACCTGCGAGAAAACATCTCCGGTATGGCGGTGGTTCAAGTATTTAACCGTGAAGCAAAAAACATTCATAAATTTTCCGAACTGAATAAAGATCATTTAAATGCCCATTTACAGACCATCCGGTATTTCGCTGTATTTTTTCCCACAGTTGAAATATTGCGATCCGTTGCGCTGGCGCTCATTTTATGGTACGGCGGATTGCAGGTTTTCAGCGGTGTGCTGACCATCGGCGTTATGGTTGCGTTTATTCAGTACCTCCAGCGCTTCTTCCACCCTATACGCGATCTGGCTGAAAAATACAATATTTTACAACAGGCTATGGCATCCAGTGAACGTATTTTTAATCTTTTGGACACACCTGAGCAGATCATCCAGCCGCCGAATTCCGTTCAGCTCGCTCCTCCGCGCGGCGAAATCAATTTTAAAAACGTGTGGTTTGCATACAACGAAGGAGAATATGTTCTCCGTGATATAAACCTGCAAATCAAATCAGGGGAAAAAGTGGCCATCGTCGGCAGTACCGGGGCCGGCAAAACTTCTTTGGTTCACCTTATTATGCGCATGTACGAACCGACCCGTGGTATCATACAATTGGACGGCACGGATATCCAGACCGTCAATCTGTACGACCTACGCCGCCGCATCGGTCTGGTGCAGCAGGATGTATTTATTTTTTCAGGTAGCGTGGCTTATAATATCGGTCTGGGACATCCGGAGATTACCCAGGAACGGATCCTCCGG
>JAFGEC010000026.1 GCA_016931775.1 Candidatus Zhuqueibacterota bacterium
GAACATGCGATTGCTACAGACAAGTTTTTAAGAAGAGGAGGTGAAGCGTTTCCTCTCCTTAAAAACTGCTCCAGAATCGCCCGATTAAACGGTAAAAATATTAAAGAGAAATGCTTTGACAATAAATTTTTCTCGACATGCTAAAAGAAGAGTAAAGCTTTACAAGATACCGGAATCAGAAATTGAAAAATTTATAGCAGAATCAAAGTTAAATGATGGTGAACAGGTGTTAATCAAAAACATTGACGGATTTGGCTATCCAATAAAAATTTTAATATCAAGAAAAAAAGAAATTGTAACTGTTATTACATGTTATCCTTTAAAAAAGGGAAAAGTAAATGAAAGTACATTATGATAAAGAGGTAGATGCGCTCTATCTAACGTTTGGACATGAAGAACCGGATGGGGTTATCGAAATTTCTGAGGGTGTTAATATTGATACGACATTTGATGGAAAACTTGTTGGTATCGAAATACTCAAAGCATCTAAAAAAATCAATATTGACACGATTTTATCATATACCCTTGAGTTAGATCAATGCGTTTTAATGAAAAAAATTGCATAATGGTGCTCAAAGTGAATTTTACAAAAGGTGGAAAAAGAAAAAATGCATAACATTTACAAATTGAACAGTGAAAATAGTCTGTTTCAGTTCATTCCATGACTTTAAAAAAATCCTTCCTTTTTTAATATTTTTGTGTATATTAACGTTTGGATTTATCCAAAACCAGCCGTTTCTCCGGACCGGTCGACACCCCTCCGGCGGCTGTTTGAATCCACATTGATCCTTTCCGCTGCGAAAACATCCGCAGCCGTAAAAATATTTACGACCAAGAGGTAAAAAAATGCTTAAACACCTCCTTTTGATCATCCTGTTCTCCGCTTTTTCCGTGCTTGCACAGAGTACATATGACGGTATGCCGGACAACTGGGATCCAACAGGCATCCCCGACCGGGCCAAAACAAAAATCCTGCGCGCCAGCCCCAAAACCGCTTCCGTAACGCCGAAAAAACCACGTACCCTTCTGGTCACCAATTTTCACTTCAACGACAAAAAAGTCGTCTGCGGCCATCCTTCCATTCCCTACAGCAATTTTGCCATCCGGCAGATGGCAAAAAACACCGGTGCCTATAAAGTTGTATTCAGCAATGATACCCTGATGTTTAAAAAGGAAAACCTGAAAAATTTTGATGCCGTATGTTTCAACAACACGGCCGGCGTGCTTTTCGAAGACAAACAACTGCGGCGTAATCTGCTGGAATTTGTCTACAGCGGCGGCGGTTTTATGGGTATCCACGCCGCCGGTGCCACATTTTGCCAGTGGCCCGAGTACGGCCAGTTCCCCGAATTCGGCAAAATGCTGGGCGGTTATGAAAACGGAGGTCATCCATGGGGGCCCGATGATGTCATCACACTGGAGGTGGAAGAACCCGGCCATCCGCTCAATGCCGGATTCCCGATGCGGTTTTTCCGCGTCATGGACGAGGTTTTCCAGTTCAAGGACCACTATTCCCGTGAAAAGCTGCGGATTTTACTGACCATCAATACCGGACTGACCGATATGAGTGAGGACCGGCGCATTTTACCCGAGCGGCGTGCGGACGGCGATCTGGCTATCAGCTGGGTGCGGCAGTACGGCCGCGGACGGGTGTTTTATACATCGCTCGGACACAACGCCCATATCAACTGGGATACCATTATTTTACAGCACTATCTCGATGCCATTCAGTTTGTGTTGGGCGATCTGGACGCGCCGGTAACGCCCAGCGCCAAACTGACGCCCGCGGTACAAGCGCGGGAACAACTGGGTGTAGATATCGGATTTGCCGCCAGCAAGGACGCGGCCAAAACCCTTTTTCAGGCCATCGAAGCGGCCGCACAACACGGTATTTATAATTTGAGCAGCGTCGAAGCCCTGCCCGTGACGGCCGGTAAACCGGCGTTTTCACCTTTGCTATCGGACGACGACCTCTGGGATATCCGGTTCAAACTGCTGGATGCGGGCGTTCGACTCAAGAGCTATAAGCTTGAAAATTTGCCCGGTTCTGAAGATTCGTTAACCGTCCTTTTGGATTTTTGCCGGAAAATGGGTATGGAAACCGTTATCTGCAATTCCGGCCAAACAATATCCGATATTGCTATAAAATATGCAGCTGATCGTAATATGATCATCCTACAGGCTTTCAGGAGTTCTCAGCTTAAAAACCTCTCCGTTTCACCACGGTCGGTTTTTGTTTTTTCGGATAACTGCCATGTTGTTTGGCCGGAAGGACTTGCCGGTGTTTCAGCGGCACCCGATGCCCTGACTCAGGAAACCTTCTGGCGAAATATTTTCACAGCCAAAGTGAATTTCATCGAATTGTCCGGCATCGGTATATTTGAGCTGCCGGGCAGTGTCGAAAAAACCAACCAAAAAATGATAAACCTGGCGGCAAACAAATGAAGATATCCAGACGATGTTTTTTAAAAAGTGCGGCCGTCACAGTTGCAGCAGCGGGATTTCCTACCATTGTGCCTTCATCCGTACTCGGCCGCAGCGGGGTCGTACCGCCCAGTGACAGGATCGTTATGGGCGCCATCGGTGTGGGCAGTATGGGAAGCGGCCATTTGCGGTCATTTTTAGGCTATGACGATGTTTATATGGCAGCGGTATGTGATGTGCGGGCAAGCCATCGCGATCGTGCCAAGGAACGAGTGGATCAAAAATACGGCGATACGGCCTGTGCGGTCTATAACGATTTCCGCGAAATGCTGGCCCGTGACGATATCGATGCGGTTTTCATTGCCGTACCCGATCACTGGCATGTGCTCATCGGACTCGAAGCAGCCAGACGCGGCAAACATATGTATTATGAAAAACCCCTGGCTATCAGTATCAAAGAGGGAAAAATGATACGAGAGGCCGTACACCGCTACAATGTGGTATTTCAATTCGGCACCCAGCAGCGGTCAGACGAACGGTTCCGCATGACATGTGAGCTGGTGCGCAATGGGCGCATCGGCGAATTACAATCCATTATGATCGGCTCGGCCAATTATCAACCCATCCCCAATCAGCCCGCCCAACCCGTACCTGAAGGCTTTGATTACGATATGTGGCTGGGCCCGGCTCAATACGCCCCTTATACTTTCGAACGCTGTACGCGTCAATGGACCCTGATTTACGATTATTCGCTGGGTTGTGTAAGCGGCGCCTGGGGAATCCATCCGGTTGATATCGCCCAATGGGCCAACGACGCAGACAATACCGGTCCCATAACGGTTGAGGGAGCCGGACAGGTACCTAACGATGGCCTGTATGATACCGCCATTGCGTGGGAAGTGGAACACCAATACGCCAACGGTGTAAAGCTGATCCACATGGATATGAAAACGGCGGAAAAACGAGCCGAGCAGTTTTTATTGCACTGGATGGGCATGCTGTTTTTGGGTACGGAAGGCTGGATTTACGTTGCCCGGGAATTTATCGAAACGTCACCGCGCACATTGTTGCGGACAAAATTTGGTCCGAACGACATTCGACTGCCGGCGAGTAAAAGCCAGCGGCGCAATTTTCTCGACTGCGTCCGTTCCAAACGGACACCCATCAGTCCCATTGACACCGCAATACGTTCGGATGTCGTCTGTCATCAGGCGGATATCGCCATACGGCTTGGCCGCCGGTTGACCTGGGATCCGCAAAAAGAACATTTTATCAACGATACCGATGCCAACCGGCTGATGCACCGTCCGAGGCGCAGTCCGTGGCATTTATAATTCAAAACAGAGATGGAGTTTATGAACAGAAGACAGTTTGTGAAAAAAGCCGGCGTTGTTGCCGGAACGGTTATTTCAGCGCCCACGATTATCCCTGCTTCCGTATTGGGTAAAAACGGCGCCGTTGCTCCCAGTGAAAAGATCACGATGGCCTGCATCGGCGTCGGCTGGCAGGGAACCAGCAATATGGAAAATTTCCTGCAGGAAAAGGACGCAAAAATCATCGCCGTATGCGATGTGGATAAAAATCACCTGCAAAATGCCAAAAATACCGTGAATGGACACTATGGGAACAAAGATTGCGAGACATTTTTTGATTTCCGCGAGGTTTTAGCACGGCCGGATATCGATGCGGTTTCGTTGGGACTGCCGGATCACTGGCATGCGATTCCCGCAATTATGGCGGCAAAAGCAGGCAAAGACATTTACGGGGAAAAGCCCCTTTCCCACTCGCTATTGGAAGGCCGTGCCATGTGTGATGCGGTGAAACGCTACAATCGAATCTGGCAAACCGGCAGTTGGCAGCGATCTTTGGCGAATTTTCGTTTTGCCTGCGAGCTGGTCCGTAACGGCCGTATCGGCAAGGTGAAAACAGTCGAGGTGGGTCTTCCTGCCGGGCATACGGATTTTGCCGGCACATTCGGTCAGCAGGCTTTACAGCCACCGCCTCCGGAACTGGATTATGACTTTTGGCTCGGTCCCGCGCCCTTTACGCCGTATGCGGTGGAACGTGTGCATAAAAACTGGCGCTGGCATCTGGATTACGGCGGCGGACAGATCATGGACTGGGTCGGTCATCACGTGGATATCGCCCACTGGGGATTGGACCTGGACCGAACCGGACCTGTTGAAGTGAGCGGCAAGGGCGAATACCCGAAAACCGGCTTCAGGGATACGGCAACACGTTATTGGGTTGAAACACGCTACGCAAACGGGATCGAAATGATACTCGCCGGCGGATATCGTCAGATAACCAGCGGCACCAAGTGGATCGGAGAGAACGGCTGGGTGTGGGTGAACCGTGGCGGTATCAATGCAAATCCCAAAAACCTGCTGCGGGAAAAATTCGGTGCCGGTGAGGTGCATTTATACGAGTCACCCGGACATTTTCGTGAATTTTTAGATTGTATTAAAACACGTCATGCCACTCTCACTCCGTGCGAAACCGGCCATCGTTCCGCCACGCCGGGACACCTGGGACAGATTTCCATGCTGCTGGGGCGAAAAATTCAATTTAATCCGGATACGGA
>JAFGEC010000251.1 GCA_016931775.1 Candidatus Zhuqueibacterota bacterium
CTGGGCTTCGAGTTGTAATTGCTGTTCTTTGATAATTTCATTGGCGGCCAGCAAGCCCTGAGCGACCATAATTTCACGGTTATTTTGTGAGAGGGTGTACATACCGGTTTTTCGTATTGATGGAAGGACTTTATCGGTCACCCAGCACCGAAAGGTTTTAGCTTCACTTCGTCTGGAACGCATAATTAAATAATAAAGGCCGCTTTCGTTGACAATGAGCATTTCCTGTGGCCCACCGGGGGTGCTCAGTTTGTGAACACCCTTTTCATTTTCTTCGACCATACGCAAGGCGTTCCTCGTACGACTATAGCCGAGGATTGCACATACGTCATGTGCAACAAACCATGGTTTCCCGTCCTCGTGAATTATCGTACGAACCGGCATTTTTTGAAATACGAATCTTTTGACTTCATAACTCATGCAGTCACCTCCTGTTTTGGATTCCGGTATTTACAGAGATCAGAGAATCCCTGACAACACTGTTTTTTTCAAAACGTCAGTAAATAGATGACATCTGTCCGTGAGTTAACACCACCTATAACCACCGGTCGTAAAAAAGAATTGATGTCTGGTAAAAAAAAGTCGATGTTGGAAATGACGATTTTTTTGCTATATTCAGGGATGAGGAGTAACTAATTTTCATTATTATTTCTAATTTGTCACTTTTTTATAACTGGAATCAACTTGTACAAACTAATACATACTTTTTAAAATTATTGTCAAGAATTTTCTTTTAAAAATGTATAAAAGTTTGCAAAAAAATTGTTTTTTTCACATTTTTTATAATTATAATTTTGGAAAAACAGGGTGAAATGATAATCACGAATCTTATAGAAGAACTCGAAAAATTAAAAAAAGAAGAATTGATATCGGACAATGAGCTTGCCGGCATTGCCGGCTTGTCTGTTACCGGACTCAAAAAAATTTTAAAAGGCGAGACAAAAAGGACGCAACCGGCCACAATAAAAAAAATAGCCGAAGGGCTTAACAGAGAAGTAAAAATTGAAAAGGATAAAATTACATTTTTGAAAAAACCGGATTCACAAATATCATTTTACCATTCCGATAAAAAATTAATGCATAACGAAAACAATAACTTAACCGACCTTGGTGATGACATAAATTCGGCACGCTATTTGCTTTCCATTCCTTTACTTAACGATTTTCCTGCGGGTATAGACAACTGGGGCGATTTTATCCGGCAGCATACGATCGACAGTGTAATAACGCATTATCAGGGGAGCGCCATGGTTTTTGCCATCAGAATGCCCGACAACGGCCTCAGCACTGAAATTAAAGAGGGAGCGATCATTGTCCTGGACCCTGACAAACCGATCCAAAACGGAGATATCGTTGCACTCAAACACAACAACAGACTGCTAGTCCGCCATTACTACGAAAAAGGGGATATGATCACCCTGACCGGCCATGACATTCCGCCGGAATTCATCCGGAAGGACGAATTGAAAGTCAAAATCAGGGTCCTTCAGTCGATTAATTTTCATTAATTGGTTGGAAAAAGTAGCCGAATTCCCCGATTTAACCGTGCAGAGGCTTTTAAGCGACAAAATTCTTGAAATTTTAAACGAAAGAAATGAAATGGCAGATGAGGAAGAGGTGGTTTACGGCGGGGAAACAAATCCCATCGAGCGGGAGATCATCGAGATCGTAGAAAAGATGGACAGGGAGGATCAGGAATTCATTTTAAAATTCCTGGAAAGATTCAAGCCAAACAAGTAATCCGATTACACATTCGTTAGCACACCAAATCTATAATTTATTAAAAACAATAGTTTACAACTGGCACGATATTTGTCTTCCTTAAAAGTCGCACGGTTTTGGGAGGCCGTAAAAGTTTGAAGGGATAAGTGGTGAGGTAAATGGAAGTCAAGGCAAAACGGGGACTGGCGAAAGTATTGAGTGATATTTTCACTAATCAACAGGTATTTTTGCGTGAATTACTGCGGCTGTATGCGTATGAAATAGAAAAAAAGAACCAACTGGAAAATTTTAAAATCAAATAATAAAAATATAACACCCCCTCACAAAAAATCCAAATAACAGGAGATCGAACCATGATCCCTGTCTTTTAAAAATTACAATAAGAAAAAAAGAAACTCTGATTTTACATTGATGGAGTCTATTATGAATCCAAAACCAAAACGTGCATACATTTTCAAACGCCCTGCAGGTCATTATCAATTCAAAATCTGGTTTGACAATGGTACCTCGCGCTATTTTTCAAAAAAATGCAATCAAAAAACCGCACAGGAATTATGCGATAAAATCAACAATCGCATCGCACTGGGGACATTTGATATGGATGATTTTTCTCATTCCAGGGAGAAGAGATATCCGTGCGAAAAGTTTATGCAGGAATACCTCGTATACCGTGAGGGACTGGTCTACACCGGCAGGTTGAGCCAGAACACCCTGGACAAGGATTATTATTCGATTGTGCTGTGGTTAAAGCATTTCGGTAAAAACAAATCCATCACTGAAATAACTGAACAGACCGTCAACGCCTTTATCATCGATCTGAAAACCAACAAAAAGACGATTTACGGAAAAAACTATACCGCCAGCAGTATCAATGGATATCTCAAGCATATTTCCGGCGCGTTCAGTTATGCTGTCAGGAACGGTTACATGAAATCCAATCCGGTGATCACGGTGGACAAAATTCCGGTCACACCGGCAAAGAGAGTCTATACTGATGAAGAGATATCCCGGTTGCGGGAAGAGCTTGCCAAATCATCACGCTGGAAGATCGATATGTTCAACTTGGCATTGTGGACCGGATCCAGGGTGAACGAACTGCTCACACTGAAAGCGGAAAACTTTACGTCCCGAGTTTTTCAAAAGCTTGGAACCATCCATCTGCTGACACTGCATGGAAAAGGCAATAAGCTGCGGCAAATTCCGCTTGGCCCCAATGCAACAGAGCTGCTCAGTGAGCGCCTGTTCATCCTGTCGTCTCCGGAACGGATTGAAATGCTCATTAAACGGCATTCTGCAAAGCTGCAGAAACTTTACCGCGAACGCGCCGCGGCCGGATATGTGTTTTTTGAAGTGAATAATAAAAGGACGGTAAGTCATGCTTTTAAAGCGGCATTACTAAAGGCGGGAATACGGGATGGTACTTTTCACGATCTTCGCAAAACATTCGCAACGTACAGCCTGGAGGACGGTCTGACCATTGAAACGGTGAGCGGTACCCTGGGGCATTCGGACATTTCCATCACGCAAAAGTCCTATGCCGAAAAAACCCTTCTGAAACTTGTCCTTGAATCAAAAATGCGGACAGAAAAATGAAAAGGGATGCGAAAATATGATTTTCTGCATATTTTCTGCATCCCTTCTGCAATAGTCAAGTAGCCAGCGTAACTACTTGTTTTTTGTCGGGGCGAGAAGATTTGAACTTCCGACCCCTTGACCCCCAGTCAAG
>JAFGEC010000252.1 GCA_016931775.1 Candidatus Zhuqueibacterota bacterium
CCTTTTGGGGTGGAGCTTTTATTCGTTCTGGCCAGCAACAAACGGTTTTTGGAAATTGATAGCCAAGAAACCGCGGACGGATTTTATACCTTTTCCAAATCCGGGAAAGAGGTTTTAGGTGAGTTGATTGAAAAAGGCATGTCTGATCCGGAAATCACATTTGGAATAGCTGCGTACCTGATCACCACAGTGGGTGAAAATTATGATAATTAATACAAATGTTGGCAAGTTAAATTCAAGAAATAAATATAAAAAATTACCTACATAAAACTGGTTTCAGAGGAACAGATGAAGGCGGAAAATTAAGAGACCGGAACCGCACACTGGCACAGTCCTAACACCGGTGCGGCGAATGTAAGTGGTTTTTCCGCTCTGCCTGGTGGGTACCGTGAATCCACCGGGTCTTTTAGGTTCATGGATTCCAGTGCCATTTTTTGGTCTGCCCCGGAGAACAATAATCAATATTCGGCATACCGCGGTTTAACTCACTACCATTCAGGTGTCTACCGCGAATCATACGAACTGCATGGCGGATTCTCTGTTCGATGTGTTCAGGATTGAGTGTGTCTTTAGTTTTAAAATATTATACAAAGATCAACGTTTTAGGTTTGATAAGCCATAATTTGGATCAGAGCATTTTTACTTTTTCCCCGTAATCAAGCGGAGCACGATCGCCCGGCCCCCGTCGGCATTTTTCGGCCATATGAGCGGGACGGGATTTCTGTTTTCAGGAGGAGTAAAAGCGCCTTTCGGGCCGGGAAGCGTGCGGAGCCCGCGGAGGATCACCCCGCGTCTTTTGGTGAGGTGAAAATAAAGCGACAGACCGGAAAATTTCGGAAACACCATAAAGCATCGTTTTCGCACGAGCGGGGTAGCCGGAGCGGCCCTGAAATAAAATTTTTTTTGAACATACTTGCGTGTAAAAGACAGGATTTCAATAAAAAGTCGAAAATTTATCCTAAAACCAAGGACTTTTTTAAATAAATTTTGAGGATTACGGCAGTTGATCTTTTAGGATTAGTTTTTTAACTACCCTAAACCGTCTCGGCCACCTTACGGAAATGATATCCATAAATCGAATAAAGAATGGCCAGAGGAAATTTTTTCGGATGCCGGAACAGACTGTACAGTACGATCCGCCAGTAATAGCGTTTGCCTTTTTCAATCAGACCCAGAATCCACATGGATCGCAGCAATGCTTTAATATCCCGCCAGGTCAAACGGCTCATTTTCACTTGCGGCACACGATATTCCCGTAAAAAGGTCTTTACCCTGTGATAGTAGACCTTTGGTGAATATATGGTTCGGATCATCCGTTTGTAACCGGATTGCAATTTGTCGTAATTCATTTTCGGGATAAAATTTATACTGCCATCCATATTATCGCCGCTCATCGTAGTGAGCAGGCGGTTCTCCGCTTTTAGTCTTTGATGCAGTCTTGTACCGGACGGTGCATTGAGCAATCCCACCATGGCCGGCACGATTCCGCTCTTTTGAATAAACGCGATCTGACGGTCGAATATATCGGGCGGATCGTTGTCGAATCCGACGATAAATCCACCGGATACCATCAATCCGCACCGCATCAGTTTTTGAACGGCCTCAACCATATCGCGCTTTTGATTTTGCGCTTTGCCGCACTCGGCCAGGCTATCCTCATGGGGTGTTTCGATGCCGATAAAAGTGTGATCGAATCCCGCCTCCACCATCAACTTGATCAGTTCATCGTCGTCGGCCAGGTTGATGGATACTTCGGTATAATATAAAAACGGATACTTGCGATCCTGGGACCATTTTTTCAGTGCCGGCAGGATATCCTTTTTGAGTTTACGTTTGTTGCCGATAAAATTGTCATCAACGATAAAAACGGCGTTTCGCCATCCGTTTTGGTATAATGTGTCCAGCTCGGTCAGTAACTGCTGTGTTGATTTTGTGCGCGGTTTGTGACCGTTCAGTACCGATATACTGCAAAACTCACAATTAAAGGGACAGCCGCGGGAGTACTGTATGCTGACATTGGCATATTTTTTTTTGTCAAGTAGTTCGAACAACGGGACAGGCGATTTGCTGATATCCGGGAACGAGTCCGCCTTATATATAGATTGGGGTGTGCCATTCTCTAAATCTCTGACAATATCCGTTATTATTGATTCCACTTCTCCAAGAACGCGTATATCCACGTGGCTGAAATTTTCATGTTCGGTTGTGATCATCGGTCCACCTGCAACAACCTTGACGCCGAGGTCGTGGCATCGGTTGACAACTTTTTGAAATGAATCAAGGTGAATATTCATACCGGTGAGAAATACATAGTCAGCCCACCGGATAGTGGAATCAGTGAGGCTGGACACATTCATGTCGATGAGTTTTTTCTCCCATTTTTCCGGGAGCATTGCCGCAACCGTGATCAATCCCAAGGGCGGTTCGGAGGACTTTTTGGATATAAATTTTAAGGCGTTGCGAAAACTCCAAAAAGTGGATGGCGTTTCAGGGTATATGAACAGTATTTTCATTTTGTCATCCTTTCGTGTTTTTCAAAACAAAGCTTTACTTGCATGCGGCAGTCTTTTCCATATGTTTGTGGTGTCTTAAATATTGGTTGTTTTTCAGTTATTTCTTTGTATTTTTATACTTGAATATACACAATTTGTTTGTCAGGTATTGTAAAACTAATGTAAAACCAGGCAATTATGAAAATGAAGAGAAAAAGTACCATCTTTCACCCGCTGTTCATTTTTATTATTTCCCAGCTGGCATGGTTATCCCTGTTGGGTCTGTGGATCTATTGGTTTGTATCCAACTATATTATTTTTAATCAGGTCGGTAACCGTCTTGCACCGCAAATGGTCCCCAAGGCAACCAATATTTTTGCTCTGGTTTTGGGCGTTTGTTTGTTGCTGTTTTTATTGCTGGGCATGTATCTGATTTTCAGTTTTTTAAACAGACAGCGGCAGATTACGCAACTGTATGATAATTTTATCGCCAACATTACTCATGAGCTCAAATCACCACTGGCCTCCATTCAGCTTTATTTGGAGACGCTGAATACGCGGGAGGTTCCGCTGCAGCGCCGGCAGGAATTTTTAAATTTAATGCTGCAAGATGCAAATCGTCTGCAAAATCTTATAAACAATATTTTACAAATTTCCGGCCTGCAAAAGAAAATAAACGTTTATCATTTTTCAATTTACAACGCCGATGCGCTTATTTCACAAATAATCAAGGAAACCGAACAAAAATTTAAATTATCCGCCGGTAAAGTGCGTATTACCGGGGCAGCGAACAAGTCTATCGTCGCCGATGTAAACGCTCTAAAAATGGTGTTTGATAATCTGGTGGATAATGCGTTAAAATACAGTATGAACGAACATCCGATAACGGTACATTTGGCCGCGCATGTCCAAAATGTTGTTGTGGAAATCATCGACCGGGGAATTGGCATTGAGCTGAATGATCAGAAAAAAATCTTTCAAAAATTTCAACGAGTGTATTACAGTTACAGTCCCAATGTCAAGGGGACAGGACTCGGGCTTTATCTCGCCAAGGAGATTGTGAAATACCACGGCGGGAAAATCAGCGTATACAGCCGCGGTAAGAATACGGGCACCACGTTCCGGGTGGAATTCCCTGTTTATCATGCGAAAAAGAAAGGCTATATTCAATATTTGTTAAAGCTTACACAAAAGAACAAAGAGGCTGAATCCGAGGAGTTTGAAGATGAGTGACGGATTAAACGGCAGTAAAATTTTAATTGTTGAAGACGAAGAATCTCTGGCCATCGGGTTGGAATATAATTTGACGGAGGAGGGTTATATCATTAAAAGAGCTGCGGACGGCCGGCAGGCAATGGAAATGTTCAGTTGTGAAAAATTCGATCTCATTATTTTGGATATCATGTTACCTTTTTACAACGGTTTTGAAGTGGCTGATTTTATCCGTGATAAGGATCCCCAAATTCCCATTCTTATGCTCACCGCCAGGGGGAGAGCTACGGACCGGGTTCACGGATTGGAGGCCGGTGCTGATGATTACCTGACAAAACCCTTTCATCTCGAGGAGCTGTTGTTGAGGGTTCGGGGAATGTTGAAACGAAAAGCATGGTATAAAGATATCACCGCTAAACGATCCACCGCAACTTTTGGCGGCAATAGCATAGATTTTCATGCCCTCGTTGCGCAGACTCCAACGAGAAGTTTTAAACTCACTTTACAGGAGGCGATGGTGCTTCGATATCTGGTGGAAAACAAGGGACGTGTCGTAAGCCGGAAAGAATTGTTGGAAAACGTATGGAAAATCAATACGGAAATCGAAACCCGCACAGTGGATAATTTTATCGTTCGATTACGAAAATATTTCGAACCCAATCCCTCCAAGCCGGTTTATATTAAAAGCGTGCGCAGTGCAGGTTATATTTTTGATGACGAAATAGAATAAAGAAAATCATGAACACAACCAATCAACCCGGGGAACGCCGTCTTTACCTCGACCGAAATCTTCAGATTATTTTTGGTGTCACCTTGATGGCGATTATGGGTGTCTCCAGTATTGCGCCCGTTTTCCCGCGAATTATAAAAGAGCTGGAAATTTCACCAAAATCCGTTGGTATGCTGATTACATTTTTTACATTTCCGGGAATTCTCCTTACGCCGGTACTGGGCGTTCTGGCCGACCGGTACGGCCGAAAAATAATACTGATCCCGTCGTTGTTAATGTTCGCATCTGCCGGTACGGCCTGTTTTTTTGTCCGGGATTTTAATATTTTGCTTTTATTGAGGTTTTTACAGGGGGCCGGGGCGGCTTCATTGGGTTCCCTGTATGCGATAATCATTGGTGATTTATACTCAGGCCGTGACCGCGCTGTTGCCATGGGCTACAATTCCAGCGTTTTGAGTATCGGTACCGCCACTTTCCCACTTATAGGCGGTGCTCTGGCCTCACTGGGATGGTATTATCCGTTTTTGTTGCCCGGCTTAGGATTTGTAGTCGCGTTGGCCGCTCTCAAATTGATCAATCCGGAGCCGGACAAACACGAATCCCTTCGGCACTATTTCCTGCAGATTTTCAGTGTTCTCAGGCAGTTCCGGCTGGTATGCCTTTTTATTGCCGGCCTTTCGATTTTTATCGTGCTGTATGGCGTATTATTAACATATTTTCCGATTTTTCTGAATTCCAAATTCAACAGCTCTCCTTTTTTAATCGGCTTGGTTATGTCGGCCATGTCCTTTTCGACTGCTGTCACTTCGTCGCAAATGGGCTTTTTTACACGCCGGTTTTCGGAATATACCTTACTTAAACTCAGTTTTATAATAACAGCTGTTGCTATCGCCATCGTGCCTATGGTGCGGACTTTTGGACTTGCTTTTTTACCGGTCATTATTTACGGCGTGGGTCATGGACTGGCGATTCCGTCGCTCTTGTCCTTGTTGGCTTCTCTGCCCCCCATGCAGGTTCGGGGAGCAGTATTGTCTATGAATGGGACAATATTGCGGTTGGGACAAACAGCTGGACCATTTTTTATGGGCCTGGCGCTCGGCTTATCCGGATTGTCGGCGACGTTTTGGACCGGAGCTCTGGTCCTGCTTTTGACTGCAACTTTTTTAATTGTGACCTGCCGGGGTCGATGGATTCGAGGGTAGCATTCTTTTTGTAACTTTTATATCTTGTTGTTCTTACATCGCACGACGTAATAATCCTCAGAAAATAGAAAAAAAGGCGGGCATCCGAAAAAACGATGCCCGGGCCTTTTCTGCTTTTTGGGGTGTTAATAACTGTTATTTAATCAAGTATACCTTCCTGTGGTCATTTGACACTATTTCAATACCATCAGTTTTCTCGTGCGGGATTCGTTGCCGACCGACAATTTATAGAAATACATTCCGCTTGGCAGATTCTCTGCATTCAATTCCACCTGATGGTTCCCTTTATTTTGATATTCATTGACCAGTGTTTTTAATTCCTGTCCGGTGAGCGAATACAGTTTTAAATGAACCAGTCCGTCTTTTTCAAGCGAGTACAGGATGGTAGTGGCCGGATTAAACGGATTGGGATAGTTCTGGTAAAGTTGAAGCGTTTCCGGGGCTGATTGCGCAGATTCTTTTACCGTGGTTTGACTCGTCATTTTAAGTAAAACATTGTCAAGAGTGATATTTGTATCGAACTGCCCGCATTCGAACACCAGCATGGATTCTTCGTCAGTGTTATCTTCCATGGTAAAAGTGTATGAAAAATGTTGTTTCTTTTTAGACAGCGGGATATATCCTATTTTACTGTAATTGGTGTAAGGCGCATTTTTCATTTTTAACTCGGCTGTAATCGTACGGTTATCTTCCGCATACGCGTCGAATTCCAGTGTATACTCCTGTCCCTTGATGAGAAGGATGTCTAGCTGCCACAGTCTGATGTCGGCCAGAGATTCACCGCCTTCTTCGATATCTATCGTATATCCTTCACTTGAGATGCTTCCGGTTGCCTTGCTTTTGCTCGTGGTTCGCAAATACCAGCCAGTTTTGCCCCTAAATTCTCCGTTTGAAATAAGGTTTAAATCCGGTGCCGCATAAGCGACCTTGGCAATAATTTCTTCCGAACATTCACTTTCTTTACCGTCTTTACTTACCGCGCTGACCTTGAAAACGTGATTTGCAGGACTTTGGAGGCCTATTGCCTGATACCATGTGTTTTTCGTGGTATCCATTACAGTAAATTCGGTTTCATCCTCAAGCCGATGATAAATTTTATAAAAAGCAACGTTTTTATCACCGAATTTATTAAATATTAAATTGACAGTATAACCGAAATTCTCAAGCAAAAAGAAAGGCGCAGCATAAACGACATTCAAATCATATCGAAAAGAACGATAGGACGCTGAACCGTAACTGAGCATTTGAAAAAGTTTCTCACCCTTCGGTGTAACCTCTATTGCCATTGCCGGCGATGTTGTCGAGCAGTCGATGAATGAATTTCCGTTGGGTAAACGTTGCACGCTACCCATCCAGTAAGCCTCCCTGGCCGGTGAAAATTGGTACTCCCAAACTTTTTCGGCCGTCATGTTGTCGGAATCTATTTTATATTCAACAGCCCTGGAATAATCCGGTGAACGCATATTGCCGTTATCAAAAAGTGTAATATGTCCGGGTTTACCGGGAACGGTACGAACATGATGCTGATAGGAAAATTTTAAACCTTCATTAATAAACGTGAATTGATTGTTTTTTCCGCCGAGGCGCCAGATGATTTCACCGTTATCCCGGTTGATTTTTGTTATCTCGTCCAAATGCTTGCTTGAAAGCAGATAGTGGCCGTCATAATCCGGGGCAATCGAATTCATGTGTATATAATCGACGGTGGCGTCCCTCAAATTGATTCCATAGACATCCTCAAATCGAAAGTGGTCCCAGGATCGAAATTCAAAAATCACATTTTTATCCTTGTCGTATTCCTGAAACATGTTGCCATGAACAAGGGCATTTGTGCTGCCGCCGGTAACCACTTTACTCATGTCCACCCGGATATGTTCTTCAAGGATCATCAGGGCGTGACCGTTTTCTAAAATGAGGAAATCATGCTCGTCGGGTTCGTAACCATGCCCGCCCCTGTAAATATCGATGATATTCAATTGGTCATCAAGAATGGCGTGAAAACGCGGTCCGAAAAAAAAGACGGAAAAAGTACCATTACATTGCCGGACAAAATTGGCGGTATCGTCCATTCCGTCGAACCGATTGAACATATATGGTGTCCCATCATTCTCAACGGCGATGATGTAGCTGTCTATCGTTTCTCTGAATCGGGATGAATAAAATATTTTTCCCGGAGCTGTTTGGTCCGTTTGAGTGGTTATAATTTTGGGAAAATCACTGGGCACGGCAACACCGTTAATTACTCGGATTTCGGATGAAATACCGGCAGGCATGGCTTCAACAATTTTTCTGGTTGGTACAAAAGGTGTTGTCTTGTTCAACACATTGGCACCTTTAGATTCAATCGAAAAGTCGAATGTGAAATCATCAAAGCCAAAAACGCTGGTTTGGACTTTGACGGTTACCTGATCATCTCTTTGAAATATGGAATTGGGTTTAAAAATGATGGTGCACCCGTCCGTTGAAAAAAAAGTCCTACCCTGGTACGGGCCATTTACCGAACCGGTAACCTGAATTAAACCGTCCAGATTCTCAATTTGATTTGTAAATTTTGGCAGAAATCTGATGATAATTGTTGTCCGATCTGACAACGCCTTGCTGTCGGGAAGTGGAAAAACATATTGTACTGCCGTATGGTAATTCCCGGCCAACAAACATGATGTGGAAATCAATACACACATTAAAATAATTAGGCGTTTCATGGATACCCCTCCAATGTTGAAATTTTTGAGTATGAACAGGAAAACTTGGACATTAATAGACATAGATCCTGGTTCATTCCCTAAACATAGAATTAAGATTCGTAGAATCTTTTTGAAATTTTTTTTGTAAGCCCAAATAACTTATATGTCACTTGTCGTTAATTGGCTTGCGGCGACTTTTTGTACGTTGATATTAAGCGCGTCTTTCCCCTTGTTTTTATTATGATATAGGAGTAAAAGCGCAAGTTTTCCCCAAGTAAATCACTCTTGCTATAATTATACAGATAAATTGGGCATTTGTCAAGGAAAAAATGAATTCAGGGTATCCCCCAAAATTTTCTTTTATGATAAACATGCTGAAACAATCAACCCGGCTTCTACACTTCATGATGTTGTTTAACCTCGCGCAGAGAGTCACAGAGCCGCAGAGATTTCAACCGGGCAATTTGTATTAAAGCACAGGTCTCTATTATCCTGTTTTTTAAAGAATTATTTAAAAAATGAAAATTCAATAGAACTTTTGACTTAAGCTTTTAACTATCTTCAGTGTATCCTCTGCGTCCCGGCGGCTCTGCGCAATGAATCATTCGGAATCAC
>JAFGEC010000253.1 GCA_016931775.1 Candidatus Zhuqueibacterota bacterium
TCATTATAAGTTTGGCACTTTTCCAGGTAACGTTTTTTATTCTCGCTGCTCAGGTCACCGTCCAGAATTAATTTTGCTATTTTTTCACCCATGTAGACGGCCAGATTTAAAATCATATCCGCAACATCCAAAGGATTGCCGGTAAAAAACAATCCTTCTTGAATACCCCGTGAAATAACCCGGGCGATCTTGGGGGTAACGACTTTGACACGAGCATTGGTCAATTTCGTTCGAAATACGATATTATCCTCCCGGTAAATCGCCCTGAGCATCATCAGCATAACCGATTTGTTTTCCGCTTTATACACACTGACTTCAGCCCAGATATTGTTCATTTCCACAATGGCGTTTTCCTCCGGTTCATCGAGAACCCGGTCGATAATCTGATCGATATGTGCGGACTGACGGTCGATAATCTGATCCAGCAGCTCGGCCTTTGATTTGAAATAGTGATAAAACGTCCCCTTGGCAATACCGATGGCGTCGATAACATTGGCGATTGATGTATGCTCATAGCCCTGGGTGTAAAAAAGGTGTTGTGCCGTATCCAGAATTTCAGATCTTCTCTGCTCATGTTGTTTGACGATTCTTGGCACGTTTGGCTTACCTTCTTTTGTTTAACCCATATCTACCGACCGACCGTCGGTCTATTAAATAATAAGACGGAATCAAGAATAAAAAGTTTCAAAAATATTATTATTTTTCAAAATCGCCGACTGTACATGCTTGATAGATTCAGCGCGGTAACGTAAAAAAAGAGAAAAAAAGCCCGATGACGATTCTTGGAATTTCGATCTTGATTATTCCACACTGCCGGGATCAGGGATTTGTTTATTTTATCATTTAATATCAAGGGAAATACAAAAAAGTTCAAACTAAAGACGGATAAATAGATTTGAGCTAAAATTTATACGAAAAAGTTCACCTCTCACACGCTGTTATTCCCCATGGAACGGCCATACGTCCACATCTACCGGGTCACCAGCCAAAAGATCAGGCAGGAGATCCGCCCATCGAACAAACCGGACACATTCTCCGCTCCAGCTTGAATCCCGGATTTACTTCGCCGGTAACCAGGGTGTTGTATCACCGCCGTCGTTCGATCTGAAATTTATATCGGGATCGAGACGGGCTTTGATTGTCTTGTCGATGTTTAATGCCGTTGCAGCCAGTATCTGTGGTCGGACGGTTATGCGTGAAAAAACCAATTCCGGTACATTATAGGTCTTGTAAAAGGTCTGACTGAATGCCGGATCCTTTTGCGGCAGTACAAAAGGTTTGCTTGTCTGTCCTGATTTTTCAATGTAACAAAAGAAAGGCTGAGCACACAGACCGTCAGCCCGCTTGCTGGAAAATACAATCCATTTGCTATTTGACGACCAGGAATGAAAACTGTCGGTCTTGTCGCTGTTTGCAGATATTTTTTCCCATGTTCCCGATTGTAAATCCATCATATACAAATCGCTGTCAGGGCGGTAGACCGGGAAATTGCCATAAGATGCCATCGTAAACAATAAAAACCGGCCGTCTGGTGAAATTCGTGGTTGTGTAATACTCAATCCCGTTACTTCGTGCGAAAGCACCAGTTCAAGCTCGCCCCAGCTTTTCTCAGCCGGATCATAGGGAATACGGTATAAATCGTACAATGTAGAAGGGTATTGTTCAATGACTGGAACATTACGATTCAGAGTTGGTGCGCTGCAAAAATACAAATATTTACCGTCCGGCGACCAGGTTGGCCAAGTTTCCATTCTTTCCGGTGTTGCAATCTTTTGGCATGTAGTGACAGTATAGTCCGGTACACTGTAGAGTATAATATCCGAGGCCCAATCGAAAACATCACGATTTTCACCGATACCGTGGAAATACTGGTTGACCTTGTTGACGGAAAATGCCAAAAGTTTGCCGTCGGGGTGCCAGGCCGGATAAGCTGCCGGGGAGCTGTTAAATTCGGTTTTTGTGTCAACCCGGCTGGTGACACCCTGATTGTTCAGAAGCATCGATGTTCCGGGGCCTGCACGCATATGCAAAATCATTTTATCTGCATTATTTTTACAAAACGAATGGCAGTTTAAACACGCGCCTGATAACGGTCGGTTTTCTAAAACGGCGGATTCGTGGTAACCGGTTAAATCACGCTGATATATCCCTACTTTTTTCCATAGTATATACAACGGTTCGATAAGCCGGTAAACCAGATAGCGGTCAATATCTTGCTCGGCGATTTTATTTTGGATTCGGTCATATTTTTGCCACTTGTCGCCGTATTGTTGAACATAAATATCAACGAAAAAGGATAAACCGCGATTAGACTGTAGCATTGTTTGCCATTTTTTAGATGGTATTATGATTTTATTGTGCCGAGATATCACCTCAAATTGTTCACCGTTGAAGCCGGAAAAAACAGCCCGGTAATTCTGTCCCTCCTCTTTAACCAAAAAGTTCATCGGGGCAATATTGGGCGGGACGACGATCTGTGAATAATCGGGTTCTATAAAAGGCAACCGGCCGATGGCAAGGGCATCCCTATAATCGCTTCGAGCAGCAAACAGAAAAATATTTAATCCTATTATTGCTAAAATGATAATCAGATAAAACATTCGCGATTTCATCCGACTTCTCCGTATTTTTGACTTTCATTTTCTCCGGCATTGTTTTTTGGCATTTTATAATATAACAGATAATACCAAAAGGTATCTCCATGCGCGGCTTTCAGCTCCTGTTGAGCGGCATCTCTGTCTCTGTTGTGATCCGCTAATATCTGATTAAAATTTTTAAATCTTTCAAATGTAGCAGATGATAATTTATAAGGCCCTAAATTTACCTTTTTCCGGCTACCCACTTCATAAAATAAAATAGCCTCTTCATAATGGCGAGGTATTGCGGGATATTTTAATTGAGCTAAAAGTGGGAGATAGCGAATGAAATTCCCAAGTTGACATTCAAGCAAGTAATATGACATATAGTACTCAAATGCAATACGATTATTCGGATTTTTTTCCAGCAGCACTTTTAATTCCGCGGCTGAATGAGTCGCATAAAAATAAAAATCCTTGTCGATATTGATAGTGCGGTAGTATCTTATAACTGATGACTGATCGATTGAATGACTATCCAATTGTTCGAGCCGGTCTTCCGCCCATTTATTATAAAAAAGAGTCTGTTTCAGGACGTATAAAAATTTTCTTGCTGCATTATATTCGCCCTTGATCATGTTCAGAGTAGCGAGGCGGTGTAACACCCAGGGAGTAGGCCCTCTTTTGGCCAGCTCTTCATGCGCCCAGTGTAACGATTCGTTGATATGTCCCATTTCAAAATATAAATCACTGTTTTGCAGTGGAGCGGACAGCGCATAATCCTCGGACAACATCAGGCCGTCGGTGCCGAAAGGCTGGGGAATAGAAAACAGTTCCGACGGCATCTTGTCCAGATGATAAAGTGCGCGATTGGCCTGATACACCTCGGCCGGCAGATAGGATCCGTTTTGGGTTACGGCAAGCAGAACATCCTGCCATCTTTGCTGGCGAGCATAATAATCAACCTTAATAAGATTATTCGTTACGGCATCAAAACTAAAAAAGGCGGCCAAGCCGGCAAAAAATGTAAGTAAAACGGCCGGAACGGCAAATTTCTTCCAACCGGTGACTTGTTCGTATTGTTTTAATTTAAACCGGCCGGGCTTCACAAAATGCAATAAAGGCAGCAAAAAGACAAAATAACCATAAAGCAGAAAGGGAGTGATGACGAAAGCGTATTTTTCCTCGAATGGGAGCAAATATGTATATACCTGTTTTGGGGATACAACAAAAAGAAACAGTGAAGCTAAATAAGGAAGCAGCAAAACCGGAATGAGATACGTCAGCGCAAAAAGCTTCTTGTTGACGACAGTACAGTTTATAATGACGATTACAGAAAAAAGTATAAAATTTGCGGCCGTTAAATAATACACCACAAACAGTTGCACCCAGAAAATCACCAAGCGGTAAATATCTCTCATACCTTCGGTTGCGAGAAAAACTCGTACAAACAATAAGGTTATTAAGAGTGCGATGGTATGTGATAAGTGATGATGATAATTGCTATGCAGGACAAGAAGTAATACGGCCGGAATGTGATGGATAAAGCGAGGCCCGGTTTTTTTTTGACCGCTGTTCATGATGCTTGACGTGACGGTGGAAACCGTAAGCAATAAAAGCGTCAGGATTATGGCCCCTGCCCATGAGTAATAAAAAAACTGTCTAAAAAATCCGGCAATATAGTCAACAATACCGCCGGGATAACGGTTGAATTCGGAAAAAAATCGGAATCCCTTTAGGAAAACAGGCAGCTGCCGTTGATAAATGAGTACAGGCTCAATCCTCAGCCAGATATAAAGATAAAATAAAATGTAAAGAAAGAGCGTAAACAATGCGGCTTTAATTTTGGAGCGTTCGTGTGCCATACAAATTAATCTCCGCTTGGTCAAAATGATACTCACCGTTTTATTAATTTATATTATAAGAGGAATTTCTTCAAATATCAAGCAGTTTTGACTACTTTTCGTAATAACTCAGTTATGGGTGGAAGGTGCGACGCACCGGCCCGCGACATATTTATAAATAATTAAATTACATAGACTTAGCAAAAGAAGGTGCGTCGCACCTGTTCTGTCCCATCCGTAACTGAGATTTTACTACTTTTCCAATTGAGGGCAGAGCAAGTGAGACAAGCGTGTTTGTGCGTTTATTTCAACAATAACATACGGTTAATAATCTTCATATTATTATATTGAATCATCACAAAATAAACGCCGGAAGCCATTGGAGTATTATTTTCGTCGGTTCCGTTCCATTTGATCGTATGCTCCCCGGCAAATACTTTTCCGTTCACAAGCCGTTTTATCAAACGGCCGTTCTGATTATAGATATCCATTCGCACATCAGCCGGCGATGGCAGGGTAAAGTTAATGCAGGTTTGTGCGTTAAAGGGATTTGGATAATTGCGGCACAGAATGGGTGATTGCGGCACAACGGCCTGTTGCACAAAACTCATTGTAGGGGGAGCGGGAGGCACATCCCCGAACTTTTCGGTAAATTGTTTCCACGGCTGATCCTTCGGACTGAAAGCCGGAGCTTGTCCTACAGTCATATCACATTCGCCGAGAACTGCGATCCAATAACCGTCCTGACTATAGACAGCGTTGCTTTGCGCATAGCCTGATCCGGTATATCCGAATACGGGCAGACTAACCTGTCCCGCCGGATCGACCAATGGGGAGAAAGGGTCCTGGTCGTCGGCCACGGACCCAAACAAATACCATCCGGACTGATCAAAATGCCGCGTATATTGATATACGGGATCAGCGACAAAACTGACCGAGCTGGGATTTGGAAAATAGAGCCAATAGCTTTGTTGCGGATCGATGGTAGAAGCCAGAACATATCGGTTGTTTTCATAGCTTGCACAATAGTTTGCATCGGGAAATAATGAAGAAACAGACATATCTTCAGTTGTTCCCGGAACGGAGATCAGATATAGCCCGGCAGAGGGAAAGTTATAGTTCAAAGTAACAGGTGTTATGGCGCCCCAACCGGCTAATCGAGCCATCATCCACCATACGGCGCGGCCTTTGAGTACGCAATTGATTGTTTCTCCTCCTGCGGCAGAACCGGAATGCGCGCACGAGCCGCAGCCGCTGTAACCGTCCACATTATTACCGGTTACAAGTTTTTCCAGCTCGGTGCCCGGATTAGCACCGATCCACTCAATACCCCAGTTGCCGTCCCGGTATGATACGATGGTATAATCCAGATTATCCCACATAGGACGATCGTAAAAATACTCGCCATCCGGATTGTAACTTTCGATATCGGCAAAATCAAACAGCACACGATCGTTGGCGATACAATGCTGCCGGATCTGTTGATTGGCAGCATATATAAATCCACCTTCACCCTGACCCTCGGCATGACCCGTCATATATACAAATGTTACCGGGTGTTGTGCGGCCCGCGGTGCAGAACCACCCGGCCCGTATTCGGATACTAAAATATCCATATTCTCCAAATATCGCGAAATATTATGACCATTAATACTGCACCACGACCACATGATCACATTTACATGATAATTATCCGGATTATCCAAAAGATTTCGCGTGCCGGTAACCCATGGGGTTACACCATATTGATCAATATAATCACCCTGGCTGAGATCCGGTGCAGCGGCAGGGATACCGTAATCATCAAAATCCAGTGCACCTGTCCGATTGCCGCTATCGTCCCAATCGTATTTCGTTCCAAAATCCGGATATCCGCGCAAAGCCGTCATACCCGTTACCAGCTGGCTCCCATGGGATGTATGTTGATAGGCGGTATGTAAAGTGCCTTTTGCCGCATTTATCCACACATCCGGTATTTGACTGAGATCTGTACAAGTATGATCGATGATCAGCGGTTCAGCGAGTGAAACGGTCAAATTTCCCCAAATTATTAAAAAGATAAATTTTCGCATAAATTGTACCTTCATTTTAACCGATTAAATCACACATTTATTAAACGAACATTTATTTTTTCTAAATTACTGTTCATTGCCCTGGGTTTATATACATAATTAATACATTTTATACAAATCCCATTTTCAAGTTTTGTGATATAAAACAAATATAAACAATGTTAAAGCTGATTGATGACCGATAAACCGTCGATTTCACGTTGTATATTTTTTAACAGATGATTCACCATCGCTTGTACGGGTTTTTGCAATGAATTCTTCATTTCCGAATGTAAGGCCTGGGACAGCCGTATTTTGCCCCGTTCAACGGCTTTTTGAATACGCCGTCGGCTCAGTAACATTTTCAGAATTCCCGGTGGAAAATGGATTTTTTCAACGGTTTCGGAGGCTTTATCCTTACCGAGTAAAAGTGCAAGATATCCCGCAACAACAGCCAAAACCGCGCCCGAAATCCAACCCACTGGTCCACTGGCGATCAGAGCCGTGCCACTGCCGCCACTGATTCCGGCTATGATGGTAGCGGAAACCGCAATCACAAAACCTCCGATAATATTGACCAACTCTCTGTCAAACCGGGAAACATTCTCCAGTTGGACGTGGTGGTGTTCTACAATACGGGAAAAACTGTTCATATCCACACGCTCACCGAAATAGGTAATGCCGTTTTCACGAAACCAGTCACGGACAAGATTGTGTATGGTTACAGGTAAAGTTTGGTTCAACACATCCATTTCTTTCCTTACAATCTCTTGAATATCTGGCTCGAACATTTCGATCACGCGATGTAATTTTTGTTTGAGCTCGACTAACTGTCCACCGGTACTCCGGAAAGAATACAGTTCGGATTTAATACGCATATCAAACAGCTTTACGGCGATTTCAGCTATTACCCTTTCGATCACATCTGTTATCCGTTTGTTGATACCCTGGTGCAAGCGCTGTTGTACAAAATTTTCCAGTCCGTTTTTCAAGCGGCGTGACGTTCGTGCAAATTTTATCTGTAAATGAGGCAATATGACCAGGCCCTCACTGATGGCTGCTTTCGGATTTTCACTCATAAACATCCGTTGATCCGAGGCCTGGACATTAAAAATTTTGCGCACGATGTCTTCAACAAAAAGCCACTGGCTGCTGCCACCGGTCAAAATAATTCGCTCAATATCTGCAGGTGAAATAGCATTTTTTCTCAAACCGTCGATCAGAACATCCTGAAACCATTGAATCAAGTTGATTTTTTTCCCCGAAGCAAGTATTCCATGATATTGACCGGTCTGTTTTAAATATTGAACAAATGACGGATGGGGTGAGTAAGCCATTGCACGTTTGATAAACCCATCCCAGGTTAAATTTTTAAATGATCCATAATACCTTAATTCACCCAGACTGGCCCGGATTGTTTGTTCACGGTTAACACGCATTGCAGTGGAAAAATATTCCTTTGCTCTCCGGCAACCGATCCAATGAACGATATAATCGTCCCCCTGCTTTACGAGTTTTTTCAACGCTCCATAATTTTGATTCAGGTACCACTGAAAAAAAAGATCATCAAACAACCGACCGCCCAACAACATATTCCCCCATGCTTTGCTCACATCCAATCCTTTCATAAAAGCAAAGTCACACGTCCCCCCTCCAAAGTCTACCACCAGGATCCCACCCTGGGCCTGGGACGGAGAGATATCCTCATTCCACATATGATACAATAATGCACCGATAGGTTCAGGTACAAGATCGACATCGCCATAACCGGCAAGGTTAAAAATTTCTTTTAATGTATGACGGAATTGCTCATCCGCTTCACCCGGAACGCCGACAATAACCTCGGGATTCAAATCCAAAAGCCTGCTCTGCAACAGCCCGGCGCTGGTACGAAGAAAAAAAACGGCATCGGCTTTTGCTTCGGGGCTTTTCGCAATTTCAGGCTTAAAATGGGTTCGCAGGCGATAATCGCGCCGCTCGCGCGGGGAAGCCTCTCCCCATTCGTTTTCCGATGCCTCACCGATCACAGGATCCTTGTCCTTGCGGTACAAAATCGTCGTTGGAATCGCCCCAAGCTGGCCGTTTCCGAAATCAATGGGA
>JAFGEC010000254.1 GCA_016931775.1 Candidatus Zhuqueibacterota bacterium
CTTTTTTACGACCATTTGGATCAAAAACAGTCGAAATAAGCGTGATCTCGTTGGTAGCGGCGGTTTGGTTTTTTATTTTGATCATTGCCCTGACCTGAGAACCGGTTTTGCTTATCGTCGGAGTCGTCACAGCAACGCCCCAGATGGCAATATGAACGGGATCCGTCTGAATTAACCAGACATGACGGTAAATGCCCGATCCCGAGTACCATCTCGAGTTCTTGCCCTCATTTTTCACCTCTACAGCAAGTACATTTTCACGGCCGAAAAGGATAGAGCTGGTTATATCAAAGTAAAAACTCGTATAGCCATAAGGATGATTTCCTATGTGGTCGCCGTTCAGCCACACATCCGCATTCATGTAAATCCCGTCAAACTGAAGGTAAAGTCGTTTTCCCTTTTGAGCGGACGGAATATTAAAGTGCTTTCGATACCAGCCGGTACCCCCGACAAAAAAACCCGTGTTGACACCTCCGACAGCTGTTGAATCGATGGGTGAGTTTAAAATGGGCAAATCTTCAATGCTCCAATCGTGGGGGAGATCCAATCGGCGCCATGCAGAGTCATCGTAATTTGGTTTTTCGGCGCCCTCAATTGTGCCTTTGATAAAAAGCCAGTCGTTATCGAAAAGAAGAGACCGTGGGACAGGTCCCCTCGTACACGAGGTTATCTGTATTAAAAACAATATGAGTAATATCGAAAATCTTATCACGCGGTTACAAAGGCCCACATGATGAACAAAAGCGCTTTTTCCGGATAACATCACATCACCCTTTCGAGTTCGTTATATGGTTAAATTATTTCGGCACAATCGATACAATCACCGAAAAACAACGGCTCAATCCCTGGAAAATCCCTCGTCCGTATTTCGCAAATCCTTGTAACCGATCAACTCGATTCCTTTCTCCTCAACAGCCTTTTTTACTTTATCACTGGTAAACACCCGGGTTACCCAATCCCTGTCGATAGCTACATTTTCATATCCGGTATGGCCGATAGCCTGCATCTCGGGTGTGTCCAGCGCCGGATGGTCGATAAAAATATATGTTCCCGGTTGTAAATTGTATATATTTTTACAAAAATTATCGATACGTTCCACCAGCGTTTCGGCATCACCCCAACCGTGGAAACGTTGGATTTTTTCATTACCCGTCTCCAGATGGTATTCCTGACGTAATTGGGCTTCAATTCCGGCTATTTTTTCATCCAACCCGGCAAAGCCCATGTGTCCACCCATGTGGGAAGCCCAGGGGATATGCTTTAGCACAAGTTCGATCTGTGCGCGTAGTTCTTTTTCAATTTCATCTGCCTGCCAGGCCGATTTTTGAATTGATGTGTTGGGGGGAAAGTCTTCTCGTTGCCATACCATGGGAAAGAAAAAGCCGTCTTCATCGACGATACTCGATGCACAGGTCAAGGGTCGCCATTTATATCCGGACCATTCGCTGGTCAGTGCGAGATGAATGCCCACATCCAGATCCGGATTTTCTTTCAGCATTTTCACCGCTTCCGGGAACCACGGACAGACCGGCATCAATTCAACCGAGCGCATGATACCGTTTTGGTAGCACTCGATGCATGCCAAATTACTCGCATGGGATGAGCCCATGTCATCGCCGCGTATCAGTAATCGGATCTCTCCGTCTGCCTGCTGTGCAAAAGTGGGAACAAATACCAGAAAGAAAAAAAGTACCGCCAGCATGAATGCTTTCATTTTGACCTCCATAATAAGGATGAATGATTCAATATATCCAAATAATGTGCATTTTGCAAATTTCTTTTGTTATTTGATAAACTTTTTTTAATCCAAGAATACAAACCGGAATGAATGGATTTTTATGTGGGTAAATTACAAAATTTTGTCTAAATTGTCACCTGATGTTTTAACGTCTTTTATGAGCAATTCGTCAAAAATTTATTTGTTGAAAAAAAACAAAACCGGTTCGACCTCTCGAATCCATCGATCCTTAATTATCGGTTTTAATATCGAGCCGAAATGATTCCGACATTCCTCATCGAATAAAAAAGGATAATACATGAAATTGTTTTACTCTTGTCTCATTTTCGCAGGTGTCATATGGGGTCAGCAAATGCCGGCAGAACTGCTCTATCAATATCCATTGCCGAACAGTCTATATGTATCCCGTTCGATAACCATACTGACAAGATTTCGGAAAGACATTCAGGTCAACGACGATGTTCTGAAAAATTTGTTTGTCGTAAGCGGGGATCAAAACGGTGTGTATGCAACAACCGTTTACTTTTCGGATGACCGAGAAACGATCATCTGCAAGCCGGACAAAAACTTTGCTCTCGGGGAAACGATAACCGTAACATTGACGAGTCCTTTGCTTTCTCAAAGCTCTTTCAGTTATAAATTTAATATCACCAATACACCTGTGGTTGTACAAAAAAATGCTCAGGCTGAACACCGGCGGCTCGAATACGGAAAAACACGGATGGAAAACGAGACCATGGGACACGTAAAAACCATAAACGGTGTTTCGGTGCCCGGCGATTTTCCAATTGTCTCGGTTCTGGCAGATGCCGATGGGAAGGCTCCGGGCCGTTTGTTTACAGCTTTTCGTCAATCCTATTTCATGATCCTGGAAAACGACGGAACGCCGTATTTCTATCGCAAATCAAACGATTTCCTTATGGATTTTAAAATCCAGCCCAACGGTCAATTATCCCGCAGTGTGGATGACCGTGATACGGATGAACACTTTTTTGTCACGATGGATCATCACTATGAATATGTGGATTCATTTTTTGTAAAACACGGATATCTCAGTGATCACCATGATTTTCTTCTTTTACCCAATGGACATTCATTATTTATTTGTGACGACTTTCAACCCGTGGATATGAGTCAGATCGTGGAAGGAGGAAAGACCGGTGCAGTGGTGTTGGGAAATATTATCCAGGAGCAGGACAGCAACAATGATGTCGTTTTTGAATGGAGAGTTTGGGATTTTATATCTTTTACCGATTGTCTAAACGAAGATATTACAGCACAAAGATTTATTCTTGTTCATATTAACTCGATAACACCGGACGATGATGGCCATTATTTAATTTCTTGCCGAAACCTGAGCCAGTGTATCAAAATTAATCGTGACAGTGGGGATATTATATGGTAACTGGGCGGCCGCCGTAACGATTTTCAGTTTGCAGATGATAAAAATCTCTTTTCATGCCAGCATACTTTTCGACCGGTCCCCGGAAAATCCAATTATTACGTGCTGTTCGATAATGGAAATCTGAAAAATCCGCAACTCTCCCGTGCCTTGGAGATAAAAATCGATACGTCCGATTTTCACGCAGAGAAAGTCTGGGAGTATTTTCATCCATCCCAATATTACGCATCTTTTTTAGGCAGTGTTCAGCGGCTTGCAAACGGCAATACGCTGATCAATTGGTCCGGTTATGGCACGCCTTTTGCGTCTGAAGTAACACCAACCGGGGAAACCGTTTATGAAGCCATTGGTAGAACCGACAACCAAACCTATCGATCTTACCGATTCGAATGGGAGGGTATGGCGTTACGTCCTTATCTGCTGTTGGAATATTTGCCGGATAAGGTCATATTAATTTTTAATAAATTCGGGGATACAGATATAGACCACTATAAAATCTATACCGGTGAGAGCGAGGAGCAACTGGCACCTGCGGTAACAACGTCTTTAACCACATTTGAATTTTCTCAGCTTGCCGGCAACCGCAGGCATTATTTTATGGTTACCGCAGTCGATCCGGACGGTATTGAAAGCCCGCCTTCAAATATTGCAAGTGTGTATGTCAGATCCCTGGTTCCCGGGCAAAATATGATCCATAACGGTGAGTTTTCGAACAATTTTGATCCTTGGAGCATTCAATTGGGATCGAATGCTCAGGCAACCGGAAAAGTGAATGACGGATATTTCCAACTTAACATACAAAATCCCGGTACAAAATTATCCGACGTACAGCTCGTACAGGGAAATCTTCCGTTATACATCAATCAGGAATATACAATTGAATTTGATGCGTGGGCTAGTCAACCTCGCGCCATTGAAGTTAAAATGACCCAAAACGATCAAGACGCTGTAAATTATAGTAAAACCGGCCTCACCTATGTCATGACAAAAAGAAGGACATACCGGTATACATTTATCATGCAGGATCAAACGGATATGGATGCTTTTTTTGCCGTGCAATGCGGCGAACAGAGCGGCGATGTGATGCTGGACAATATTTCTCTGAAAACCAGTTTGACAGATTTTGCCGAATTTATTGAAGAGAATCTAAATAATTTACAGCTCGTGCAAAATTTCCCTAATCCGTTCAATCCTGTCACATCTATCGAGTATTCCATACCCCATCCCCAGCATGTGACGGTGATTGTCTACGATATCTCGGGACGGGTCGTGGCGAAACTGGTCGATCGGTTTCAAAATTCCGGACGGCATAAAATATTTTTTGATGGCAATTTACTTGCGAGTGGTGTGTATTACTGCCGTTTGAAAACCGCCGATTTAACATTGATGAAAAAAATGTGTCTTTTGAAATGAGAAAGCCGGTGTGAAGGATTTTTTAACGCTATTTTTCAAGCCAATGTACCTTAATTTCCGGCTGATGGGGCGACGCCAGGATATGGCCATATAAATCAGGCCTGCGTGCATTCCGGTATCGTACGCCTCCCGAATTGGCTATTTTTTCGGCTGTACACACGGAAACAACCATATCGTCATCCAGCTTCCTGCATTCGGCCAGTATGTCGCCATAGGGATCGATAATCATGGAACAGCCGGGTTTGACCTGGTCGTCATCCATGCCGATCGCGTTGGAAAATATCACGTAAATGCCGTTATCATGTGCCCGTGCCGGAAGCCAGCGCATCAGCCAGCCACGGCCTTTCGGTCCCTCGAATTCGTACCTGAGTGAGACCGGATCTTTTTTACGGTTTTGCCAGAGCAAGGGATCAACATACCCGCGTCCGGGCATCGGTGACGGCGTACAACCCGTAACATGTGGCGCAAACAGGATGTCCGCCCCCAGTAAGGCTGTCGCCCGTACGTTTTCTATAATGTTGTTATCATAGCAGATTAATATTCCGCACTTCCAGCCGTACAAGTCAAAAATTGTATAGTTGTCTCCATTTGATAGCTTACTATGAATAAAGGGATGCAGTTTACGGTGTTTTGCAACAAAACCCTTGGGCGCTACACAGAAATAAGTGTTGTAGAATTTATCTTCCTGCTTTTCTATTAATCCGGCTAGAATTGTAATATTGTATTTCCCTGCCCAAAATAAAATCCTTTGGATACAAGGACCACCGGGAACCGGTTCAGAGACTTTTTCCAGTCCGGAATAGTCCAGTTTTCTCAAATAACCATAACCGGAAATACACGCCTCATGGAAACAGATGATGTGTGCTCCCATATCTGCAGCTTTGCTGACAAAAGTTTCTATCTTTTGCAGATTGACGGTTTTGTCGCCATTATGGTGTTCAAATTGAACGGTGGCGATTTTCAGGTTTTGTCGTGAGCGTGTTGTCGTGTTGGTCATGATAATAATAAATTCCTGTAAATTCAGCACGACTCATTTGAGCTGTTGTTTAAGAAGAAAATTGACTTTTTTATATCGCGGAAAAGATGGTTGAAAAATGAAATTTTGTGCATCCCCTGTAGGGAATTTATTTATTATCTGTGTGCCCATGTCATCTTTATTATGGGATTTAAAATTCCGGCATTTTTATCTGGCAACAGAAAGCAAAGGACGATTTTTTTTTATTTATCCGCGAGAATCCGGTATAAAAATCAATATATTTTTTCAAAATCATCCCCGATATTTCTTTACAATCATGGAAGCATTGCTGCCGCCAAAGGCAAAATTATTGGTCAAAAACGAGTCGAACTCTACATTCTTTGTTTCCGTAATAATATTCGTATAAGCACAGGCCTCGTCGAGTTCATCTATATTAATGGATGGGGCGATGAACGATTCGTTTAACATCAACACAGCCGCGATAAATTCCAGCGCACCGGCTGCTCCGATGGCGTGACCGATTTGACTTTTGGTCGAAGATAACATGGGCGCGTGATCGCCGAAAACCTCCTGAACAGCCTTGATTTCGGACGGATCACCGGCGACCGTCGAGGTCCCGTGAGTGTTGATATAATCGATTTCTTTCGCTTTTAATCCCGCATCATTCAACGCGGCCTGCATGCACCGGGATTGTCCGTCCGGAGAGGGCAGCACCATGGATAAACCGCCGTCACAATTGCTGGCATAGCCGACGATTTCACCGTATATTTTGGCGCCACGGCTTTTTGCCCGTGCCAAGTCTTCCACAACGACCACGCCGCCGCCTTCCGCCATGACAAATCCGTCACGGTTTTTGTCAAAAGGCCGGGAGGATGCCGAAGGATTATCATTATATTTGGAAGGCAGAACGCCCATTGCATCAAAAAAAGAGGAACCACACCAGTCCGCCGACTCACCACCGCCTGCAAAAACAATGTCCTGAATTCCCCATTTGACCATCTGATAAGCATAACCGATATTCACAAGCCCGGTCGCACAAGCAGCCGAAATGCCAAAACTGACGCCCCGGTTTTTCAGCAGCAGGGTAATATTGGCGCTGCGGGATGACCCCATGGTTTTGGGAACCCGAATGCCGATCCGGCGCGGCCGGTTGTGCTCGATCATACTCTGTGCCGCCTCAAACATGTCCTGGGCACTGCCCTCGCCGCAACCCACAATCACACCGCAACGGTCGCTTTGTACCTCATTTTCAGGCAAACCACTGTCTTCCATAGCCCTCAGTGCCGCATATGACGTGAATTCAGAACCGGGCCCCATGGTTTTTAACGCCTTGCGGTCAAAAAACTGTTTTGCGTCCCAGTCCGGAATCCAGCCGGACACCAGGCTGGTAAATCCATGCTCCTCATAATGTGGATTGTATATTATACAGCTTTTACCGGAGCGGAGTGTTGTGGATATCACTTTTATGTCCAAACCCAATGAGGACGCTGCCCCCATTCCTGTAATCACAACTCGTCTCATAATGACCATCCTCCTCAATCGAAATAGAATCGTCCAGGGACGTTTAACCTGCTATTGCAATTTTCAAATGATATTGATTTGTTTTTTAATATCCAAGAGAATTATTTAAAGATTTGGGAAAATTGTTGGGCTGAAGTATTTCATCATGATCGGCGATAGCCGTTTATAATGTGAAATATATTCTATGATTAAGCTGCTGATGGGAATCAGTATTGATGTCAAATATGCTGATATTTTTAAATTTTATTTTTTTGAACGGAAAAAAATAGGATTTTAAAAAAGTTGATCCCGAATAAAATTTAGGTGGATATCCTAGATCTACACCCTCTTGATCCCTATTTATTTTTATCTTATATTGTAGATAACATGAATGAATGAGAACGTGGAGGTCTTTGTGAAAAATTTTAGCCCAAAGATATGGATTGCCGTTATATTTCTGTTTTTACTGAATTTTACCGCTCTGGCCGAAGGCGTCCGGGTCAGTGAGGATACCCTCACCATCGCCACCTACCTGACGGATCCGCCCAATCCAATGCCGCGGTTCTACGAGGGACGTACACACCAGGGGGTACAGCGCCATGTTTACCCCTATTCGATGAATGACAACCTGACGCGTGAAAAAGAGCCCAGACCCTATCACATTGTCACCATGGAGAATGAATATATCAAACTGGGTATTATGCCCTTATTGGGGGGCAGAGTTTTTTATGCGGAGGACAAGACCAACGATTATGTGTGGTTTTACCGCCAGCATGTTATAAAACCCTCCCTCATCGGAATGCTGGGCTACTGGATTTCCGGATCCAATGCCTGGGGATTTCCCCATCACCACGGTCCGAATACGGTCAAACCGATGGACTATAAAATCTGCGACAACAAAGACGGCAGTCAAACCATATGGATTGCCAATATCGACCGGCGCCACAGGATGCGCATTCTTGTCGGTTATACCGTTTTCCCCAATTCCTCACTGGTGGAAATGACCATACGTCCGCAAAACCGCACGCCGGTGGTCAATTCCTTTTTGTTCTGGGCCAATCCGTCCGTGCATGTGGACACTACATACCAGGTTATTTTTCCCCCCTCCGTACAGTACGTGACCCAGCACGCCAAGCGTGAAATGACCACCTGGCCCATTGCCGACCGCCGCTATAACCGGTTCGATTACAAGGATGTGGATATCAGCTTGTGGAAGAATATCGGCGTGCCGTCGTCTTTTTTTTCCTGGGATCCAAAAGAGGATTACTTCGGCGGTTACGATCACGGCAAACAGGCCGGAACCGTGTGGGTCGGCAATCACCACACCTGTCCCGGTATGAAGTTCTGGGCCTGGGGTAATAATCCCGGCGGTGATCGTACAAACGCCGGACTCACGGACAACGACGGTCATTACATCGAACTCATGGCAGGTGCATTCACCGATAATCAGCCCGATTACAGTTGGCTGCAGCCGCTGGAAAACAAGGACGTGAAAATGATCTGGTTTCCGGTTCGGGATCTCGGAGGGTTAAAATACGCCAACCGTAACGGCGCGCTGAATCTATGTATTCAGGATCAAACCGTGCTGTTGCGCATGAACACAACGTTTCCCAAAAAACAGGCTCGCGTCATTTTGTCCGCTAAGGATCGTGATTTGGTACAAAAGACTGTCGATATCGATCCGGCCACACCTTTTTCCGTCGACGTGCCGTCGCCTGAAGGATTAACCGAGAATGATTTATCTGTTTCCTTGACTGCCGCTGACGGCACCACGCTGTTGTCTTACCGGCCCGCCGACCATCACCCGCCGGATGAGCCCATACCCGAACCCCTGAATCCTCCGGCAGCGCCCGAAAAGATAAAAACCATTGAAGAATTGTATCTGACCGGTCTGCGGCTGGACCAGTTTTACAATGCATCCGTCGACCCCATGCCCTATTATCTGGAAGCGCTCAAACGGGATTCCGCGGATTACCGTGTAAATGTTCAACTGGGAATCAAGGCGATAAAGGATCACAATTGGACCGAGGCGGAAAACAGATTCCGCACCGCGGCCGGCCGCATCACGGCCAATTATACCCGGCCCAGGGACGGCGAAGCTTTGTATTATCTGGGTTATGTGCTGAAAACCCTCGGGCAACTCGACCAGGCCTACGATTTACTGTACCGGGCAACCTGGAGCGCCGCCTGGCACACTCCGGCATTTTATGAACTGGCGGAAATCGATTGTATCCGCCGTGACTATTTATCCGCTCTCGATCATTTAAACCGTGCAATTTCGACCAATTCGGATTGCCAAAAAGCGCAGAATTTGCGCATCCTGGTGTTTGAGAAGCTGGGCGACGGGCAAAAAGCACAAAAACTGGCCGAAACACGATTGTTGGCTGATCCCCTGAACCATTTGGCCGCTAACGAACTCGTTTACCTGTGCGATAAAACCGGCCGTGCATCTGAGTTGTTATCGGAGCTGCAAACCGTTATGCGCAATGATGTGGAATCCTACCTGGAGCTGGCGACCGATTATATGAACGCCGGATTTTTCCAGCGCGCCGTTGATGTGCTGTCGCGTCTCGAAAAAGCCGGTGAGACCTATCCCATGCTGTATTATTATCTGGGGTATTGTTATGACAAATTAAACCAGCCGGAAAAGGCGCGTGAATACGATTTAACCGCCGCAAAAATGCCGCACACCTATTGCTTCCCATACCGGCAGGAATCTTTGTTTGTCCTGCAGCATGCCATGCGGAAAAATCCTGGTGATGCGCGGGTGCCCTATTATCTGGGAAACCTGCTTTACGAACACCAGCCGGAAGCCGCGGTTTTATACTGGCAAAAATCACGCGAAATCGATGATTCGTTTTATATCGTTCACCGCAACCTGGGTTTGGCCGCCGAAGAGGTTGAAGGGGATATTGAAAAAGCGCTGAAATGCTACGAAAAAGCCGTGGCCTGTTTCAGTGACGATCCGCGGCTGCTTTACGAGATCGATGAACTCTATGAAAAAAACAAGGCGGCGCCGCAAACGAAATACGAATTGCTGAAAAACAACGCCGAAACCGCTCAACGCCGCACGGAAACGTTGCTGCGGCTGGCCACCCGTGCCGTGGAAGCCGGCCAATATGCCGAGGCCATGGAGATTTTGAACAACAACGAGTTTCC
>JAFGEC010000027.1 GCA_016931775.1 Candidatus Zhuqueibacterota bacterium
GTACTGGCCGAGCGGTTGATTGTATACGTTTACTTGGTAGAAGTAATTAGACAAATGAGTGTTTTCGATTGTGCGGAAAGTAAGTTAAATCGGTTGTTTTATTTCAGATATTTATGAAAAGATGGTTAAATAATTATCTATCTCACATGAACGAAACAATCCTAAATACCTATGAACTGTTAAACCGGATTAAAAATAATTTTCAGTTTGATTCAATTAAGAATCATCAACTTTACGAGTTAAAAGTTTAAAATAATTCATCCTTGAACAGTGCCGTCACTCTTCAAGGAATAGATTACCTTCAACGGCATAAAAGTGTCATCAGGAGTTTAAACGGGTGCCTCAATATAGCGGGACTATCCATGAAGACTGCCTACGAGACATCCAAAATAGAAAGGTAGATAAAAGCCATGACATAACTATTGTAAACCATCAACTGAAGCAACCGCCTGCCGATGGATGGCGATTTTGACGAGCAATCTATCGGATGTCAACATCACCATCAAGCATTAAACAAATTTGCTTTAATCTTGTCGGTTTATTTTACTAAACAATGTTACATCTTCAAACGGGAGGTATGTATGCGTTTTTTGTATTTTAATTTTATATTAATAATAGCAATTACTATTGTGAGTGCGACTCCTTCATATATGTGGTATGGTACCTGCAGCGTTGAAAAATATTTAAGTAACGGTTGTACGGGAGTTGGTGAGCCCGACACACCTCATGAAGAGGCGGACGGTTTTCATACGGCATTACAAAACAGAAAGACCGTAATAAACAATGTTGTGCGTAAACAAAACAGACGTGATGCTACGGCTACCGCAAATGCCTGGAAAAACATGTCTGCACCTATGAATTATTGCGATTTTGTATTTTTTGCAGGACACGGTCATGGTTTTGGACCTGTTTTAGGATGCTGGCCCGAATATTTAATTGACAATCAAGATGATATGCGTTTAGGCGGATATGGATACCTTAAATGGGTACAAGGGGCAGCATGTGAATGGTTTGTGGCTTCTCAATATACGGATCCTCCTGTCGGAGAATTCGCCAGATGGGATCCAGCTTTCAAAGGTGTACACGTAGTTCAAGGACATAGGGCGGATTCATTTGATCATCCTTATGGAGAGGATGCTTCGGAAGATTTCTGGAATCGTTGGTATAATCAAAACCAATCCATTTATAGTGCCTGGTGTAACGCTCAGATTTATTGGATATATACAGTAACTGGAAGAAGAGGGTTGCAACCTGCACAAATGGCCCATAACAGTGATTACTTTTACGAGACATTTACCGAGGCGGAAAATTCCTTGGCTCCGGATGGCGCCTCTATTTTCGGTTGGGCAACTGTGGGTAATCCGCAATACAGTTACACTCATTGGGAACATTGAAAAAGGAGAATAAAATGAATATAGGAAAACATCTGTTTTGTCTGTTTATTTTAAGCGCCAACTTATTTGCGGCGAGTCTGGAAGTTACCAAGGATAGTCAATTATTTATCGATAGTACGACAAAAAAAAATGATACGAAACAAATTGATCTTACCGATTCTAAACTTAAAAAAAGTGATCGGATACATGGTCAGCAGATTGCCTATGAAGTTATAAAAAGGGAAAAAGATGAAAAGATACTTAAAAAAATAAAATCTCTTTTTTCCGAGAAGGAGGCGAACATCGGCTATGGTCAAAAAAAAGGAATGTATTTTTATGAAAATACAAAAAAGAAGAAAGTGGCTCTGAAAAACAGCTCGAGCGACCATTTGACCACATTGAAGGATAAGGCTTTTAAAACGATGAAGGATTTAATGGATCAGGATGCGGATAATTATGTTTTCGCAAATGTTGAGAACCACTGGATCAAAACTTCAGACGATGAAAAAGAGTTCATGTCGGGAATTACCTTTCGTTTTACCCGTAAGATAAACGGAAGGCATATACTCGACAACACGGCGTATACCAGGATTACTTTTTACGGGAATGATGAAGTTGCGGATTTCGAAATAGTAAATCCTATTTTAAAGCCGATAAAATTAAAAAGATTCGTAAAATCGGGTCATTCTTTATCGCGATTGGAAACGTATGCAAAAAACAAAAAGACTTTCATTAAAAACAAATCAAAAAAAATAAATGTATCCACAATAAAAGCATTGTATGGTATAGATAGTTACTATTCCCAAAAACTCGGCGACCAGAAGGTTCTTTTACCGTATGAGTCCTTTTTCTCCGAATTATTTCTGGAAAACGGCGATAAACATCAGAACTGGATAAATCTATGCCTTGATGCGGAAAATAGTGAGAGTCTTGATGAATCGATGATTGAAACAACCATTCAACGTTAAACAAAAAGCGGCTTTCCATCAAAGGGATTGAAAGCCGCCATATGATTTTTTATGCAAAAACATATACTGACTTTTTCATTCGTCTTATCAATTTCCTTCTTCAATTTCGCCGCCTCCGGTGAGTGGAAACTTTTAAATCCCCCGCTTACGGGAAATCAACTCAACGATCTCTTTTTTATAACACCGGAGGAGGGTTGGGCCGTAGGTGATCGGATTATTTTACATACCAATGATTCCGGATCCACATGGGAAATTCAACCGACTCCGCTTCGTTATCCGCCTCAGCTTTTATCCGTTCATTTCCTTAACAGCGATACCGGTTTTGCAGTAGGTGGCACATACGGCAGATCGTATGCACTGACGACCGAAAACGGCGGCAGGGAATGGGAGGATATTACGGACCGCTTTCCTACGGGAGGTCTCGTGAAGATTGATTTACATAAGGGTAAAACGTTCTGGGTAATTTCATGGCTGCGAGAACCGAACCTTTACCGTTCCGACGATTACGGCACAACGTGGAAACCCTCTCAAGCCGGAACGTCTTCAATAAATGATATCTTTTGTATCGACGATTCAACAATGATCGTATGCGGCGACAATGCGTATATCGGGAAAACATCCAACGGAGGAGAAACATGGGAAAAGGTATCGGAAAACCTTGGCGGACTCTTTCTGCGATTTTCATTCCCGGGTAAAGACACCGGCTACTGTCTGGATAAATCAGGGAATGTGGTTAAAACAACCGATTCCGGAACATCATGGGAGCGATGTCGTACGAACAATGCGGGTGAATATACCGTTATTCATTTTATCGATAGCCGAAACGGATTTATTCTTGGAGGATACAACAACGTATCCGGGGCTAGAACAACTGACGGCGGTGAAACATGGGTTTTTTTTCAAACGGATATCGTACCTCAGGTAACCGCTGTAGATAAATCTGACCTTTCAAACGGTATTGCCGTTGCATGGAATGGTGCCGTTTATCGTTTCGGAGAGCTTTTTGACAATTCCGTAGAAATTACCCGAAATACCGGTAACAACCTTTTCTCGAAAATGGACTTCCATTCTCTGCAGACAGGTGGATGCGGTGCATATTATGGAGATATCTATATAACTAACGACAGCGGCATTACCTGGAATAAAAAAAGCACGCCTTCTCAAAAAACGATTAAAAAGATAACGTTCTTTTCACGGAAAGATATTTACATATCAGACGGTTCCGATCTTTATGCGACATCCGATACGGGAAACAGCTGGACGCCAATTGATGACATTCCCGGTTTTATCAGTTTTTTCAAGTTGCCGGATACGGAATCAGGCTTTACTTATAATACATCTACCGTTTCGTACGTTTTCGGAAAAGACCTTACGGTCGAGGAGCGTGGAACGTTCGTACCATCCAACTCAACCGCAAGTAACTATTACATTAATGCAATTCATTTCCGCGATTCGTTGCATGGCGCAGTTGCTACCCTAAGGGGGCAGGTCGCAATTACCAACGATGGTGGTTATACGTGGACTGAAAAAAACTTCATCAGTGAAACTGTTTCCATAAACGACATTCTCTTTTTTAACAGTGATACGGGGTGGATTGCGGGTTCTTCCACAAACGATCACTATCAGGCAAGGATTTTTAAAACTGTCGACGGGGGGACTTCATGGATGGCATGTACTTCAATTCAATTCGCCTCCGACCTGTCAAAACCGACGGATATCGTCTTCACATCCAGAGTGATCAGGATCTGTGGGAAATCCGGTCAGCCACTGCTGTGGGCATTGATGGATGGCGGTGTCCTGAAATCCGAAGATGATGGAGAATCCTGGTTGCAGGAAGAGCTGCCACAGTTCGGAAAAGTTTTTTATGATATGTACATGTTTGAAAACGGAGAACTATTTGTCACAGGAGATCATGCAAAAATATGGAAATACTCACCGGAAAAATCTTTTTCTACCACACCGGACCTGTCAAAAGAAAAAAAAGGTGTTAATTACCGATTCGGCAGGTTATCATTTAACCTGCCATCAGGCATAATCAAGAGAAACATCTCATTTAAGATTCTCGATTTGAGAGGAAAGGTACTCTTCAATAAAACCATTCCATTTTATGATTCCACCGTCCAATTACCGAAATTAGGCACCGGCTGTTACCTTTTTACTATTTCAAATGGAAAAACGACCACCATCGTACCATATTTACATGCAATTCACTGAAAAGCGGTTATGATAAAAACCTCAGGTACGATTACCATTCGTCACTTCAGCAGAGGAAGGCGACACCTGCCGTGCAACAGGTGATGTCAACGCTTCGGACATCACGGTACCGTCACATGGAATATTGTCTCTGGTCAATGGCAGCTACAGGGAGAGCCCGAATGCGGCAACAAGTGCCAAGCACCGCCGCGGCAACCGGCTATCTCCAATAACACCAGATATTATACGTGCAAATAACAGACTTGAAGTGCGCCCCTCTTCCATAACCGGTCCGTATACTGTTAACGTTTTCAATATGCAGGGTAAGAGCATTCGGAAAATCGTAAATGTCCGGGGAAAACAAACAGTTGACATTTCTCATTTTTCCACCAGGATGTACGTAACGATTGTTACATCGTCTCAGGAGAAAATGATGGGGAGGATGTATATCGGAAACAAGAGGTAATCCGGGTTGCCGTTCACCATACGTGGCGGAACCATTTTGTAGGAGTTAAAAATTGTTAACCCCACCCAAATACATAAACAACTGAAAACTATATATCCCGATATGGTTTTTTATGGAAATGGTGTAAACAGGAGGGGCAAAAGATTTTTTGCCCCTACGATGGGTGAACAATCGTTTTACCGGTTTTTATTTCAATCAATAAGGCTGCAACTGATAAGGTATTTTTTACTTTGCATTGACCTCATCCCTTTATCCCTTCTCCTATCAGAGAAGGGAAACTGTAAATTGACATTTTCCCCTCTCTGATAGGAGAGGGGGCCAGGGGGTGAGGTCAAAATACAAGAAAACGCCACACTTCATTTTACGCCATACCATTTCCATCCGGATACAACATATATTCATATTTTAAATATCAAAGTTACCCCAACAATGATATTCGACAAACATAAACAGAAGCATTACGTCCTCTATTTAGACTACAATGACAATTACATAAAATGCAAAAGGGAACACCAAATAAATGAACAGTGACGAATTTAGTAAACTGATACACAAAGAACTATCCGGTCTTGACAGAGAACATATTGTTCGTTTTGCATGGCGTTGTGCGCTGTTTGCATTACCTTTTTTAGGACAAAAGGGCAATTTTCTTTTTTGGAACAAGAATTACAGACTAAAACATATCTATTCTATTTTCTATTCTTTGGATATGTTTTACTCTACCAACATCACCTACGGAGACGCCGCAGACGACGCCTGCCTCTACGGTCTCTTTGCCGCCTCTTTCAACGATGACGCCGCTGCCCGCGTCGCCGACGCCACCTTAGGCGCCTATTCCAGCCTTATCTCCACCACCGCCGAAACAGCTGCCGATAACGCCACCTATGCCGCCGCACACGCCTTCGATGTCTTTAAGGGTCAAAAAATTATAAGGATAGATATTATATCGTTACTTTTACAATCTGTACATAAAATTAAGAAAAATGAAAATAACAAGCAGGTTTTTTCTACTACAATATATGGTCCGATCTGGAAAAACTTCCAGAACGCACTTGCAGCCGAAGGATGTGCCTACTGGGGAAGATTATATCAGAAAATATTTGATGACGGGCTGGTAGTAGACCTTGAAGCTGTAGAGACCCGTCTCAATGTTCCAAAAGAATTCCGTGACCAGGGTGCCGCCACTGTTGCCAATTACCTTGAAGAATTGGAAGAAAAAGGTGGTAAACAACTCAATGAAGCCCGGATAATCATTCTTGGCGACAAAGGAGCAGGAAAAACCTGTCTGGCAAGAAGGTTACGAGATCCTGATGCACCAATGACCTTAATTGAAGAAAGTACGGCCGGAGTAAACACATCACTCTGGAAATTAAAAAAGGGTAATATCAATATACGCATCTGGGATTTTGCCGGACATACGGTAACTCACGCTGTTCATCAGTTTTTTCTTTCAGAGCGTTGTCTTTATATCATCGTCTATGACGGCCGTACAGAGGAACGAAACAGGCTTGAATACTGGCTTAACCATATGAAGAATTATGGTGGTGATTCCAGAGCTTTCATACTAGTCAACAAAAAAGACCATCATCCGGTTATAATTCCCGTTAACTCCCTGAAAGACCGGTACCCGATAGAAGGTGTTTATACCTTTTCAATTGGAGATGACAAAGACGACTTGGAATTGTTTCGAGATAAAGTTGCAGAGTATATAAAAAACAACCCATCCTGGAATAAACAAAAAATTCCCGTTAATTACTTTAGAGTAAAAAGTGACCTTGAAGCCCTTTTTAAAAAGGGTGAGAAGAAATGTTGCAATGAACACATCTCAAGAAACGAATTTGATAAAATTGCTGAAAAACATGACGTTGAAAACAGCGAACAATTATTGCAGAACCTTCACGCCCTTGGAGTAAGCCTGTGGTATAAAGAGATGGAAGAATTTAATACGCTTATACTGAATCCGGAGTGGATAAGTCATGGTGTTTATAAAATCATCAACTGGGTAAATGAAGAAAAACAGTATACCCTTACTTTATCTGATTTTTTAAAAGTATTTAAAGATGACAAGCAAAGGTTTCCTGAAGAAAAACATGGTTTTCTTTTCAAGTTAATGAAATATTGTAACTATTCAGGTTCTTTGACATCTATATCTGGTATCCGACAGTGCGGGTAGCCGCAACAGGTTGACAAATAAGACTAGACA
>JAFGEC010000255.1 GCA_016931775.1 Candidatus Zhuqueibacterota bacterium
ATCTGTCAAAATTTTAAAATTACATATATTTGGCAAAAGGAGGTGCGTCGCACCGGTTCTATCCCACCCGAGACTGAGGTTTTACGGAAATTTTTATTTTCCTCGAAAACCGTATTTGTCATCCCAAAGGAGATAGAGTGTTAAAAGAGAGATATCGTTATAAACAAAATTCTGGGGAGAAACTTGGTCATTCTTTCCTTGAAATAGAGATATGACTTTAGTATATTTATAATTATGTTTCAAAACGTGTGATGAAATCCTATAGCAAATGTTCATATTATTTGAAGGAGCTTCAATGCGGAATTATTATTTCATTTTTTTGTCTACGTTAATTTTTTTTCATCTCCACGCCCAAACACCTCCGGAACCAAGCGGGCGGCGCTATCGGGATATCGTGGAGGAAAAATTCCCCGGCAACAGTATTATCATCGGCGGTACGACGGGTGCCTGGGCTTTCGGCACCCGCACAGGTCTGCTCATGGACCGTGAATTTAATTATGTGACGCCGGAAAATGATTTTAAGCAATGGGCCATTCACCCGGATCCTTTCACTTGGACCTGGACATCGGCTGATGCATGGGTGCGTCATATTGCAAATAACGGTCAAATCCTCCGGATGCATTGTCCGATAAGTCCTCAATGCTCTCAATGGGCGCAAACGGATACCCGTACAGCCGAGGAACTGGAGGTCGTCATGCGTGAATTTATGCGGGCTGTTTGCGAACGGTACAATAATACACCGGGTATTGTTTCCCTGGATGTGGTGAACGAGATCGTGCAAGGCGGCACTTGGAAGCGCAACGAGACCGGTACGGGAGGCTGGGAAACGCCATGGTATAAAATAGGGCGGGATGACGATGCCAAAAGAACGCCGTTGTACATCCGCTATGCGTTCGAAATTGCAACTGAGCACGCGACCAACCTGAAACTTATCCTCAATCACCATGAGGATCCCAATGCATTGACTTCCTGGGACCTGATAAAAACAACCATAGGTTATGTGCGGAATTTGGGACTGCGCGTCGACGGTATAGGCTGGCAGGCGCATGTAAACAACGGCTGGGCAACCACCTCCAACTTGAATCGCCTGCGCGATTTAATCGATTGGGCTCAAAAAAATGATCTTGAATTTCATGTTACAGAGGCAAGCGTTTGGATTGAGGGCAGCCATACGGCATCCGCGCTGGAAAAACAGGCCGAAACTTATTCTAAAATCGTCGAGGTACTGCTTGAAAAACGTCCGGGCGGCAAAGTAGGCTGGAATACCTGGCATATCGATGATGGGCACGGGTGGCAATATGAAAAAATACCCTCTATTTTTGACGCGGAATACACCGCAAAACCGGCTTATTATGCCATTCAGACTGTCCTTGAAAATGCACCGGCAGATGTAACAGATAGCACAAAGAACGTCAGGACCTTTCAATTATACCAAAATTATCCCAATCCTTTTAATCCATCGACCACCATCAGTTATACCCTCGCGAAAGATGCATATGTGAATTTAACTGTCTATAATACCCTGGGTCATAAAATAGCAACGGTTCTTGATGGATACCGGTCAGCTGGTGAATATACAGTAGAATTTAACGCACATCATCTTTCAGCCGGGTTGTATTTTTATGCATTGACGTCCGATGGGACGGTTGTGGGCAGAAAAAAGATGTTGATCATAAAATGATGTCTCAGGTTCACCGGATTTACTCACAACCGGGCCTTGGCCGGTGTTGTTTAATCCGGTCAGCCCGTCTTTAAACAATCCCTCAAGCATTCCCCCCATATTTTGCCGGTATAAAACATTGGCTTTATTGCCGTAAAGACGATCGGCAGAGGTGCTTTTAATGTCTGGATACCAAAAGTTTTTTTCATTTGTTCGCTCCTTTTTTGATTTGGTTTTTTTACAGTTTTAATTGGCAGTTTGGTTTGTCGGATTTGTTTTATCGATCCAAGGCCTGAATATTCATGTCATAGTCTGATGGTATAGCAGCGGCTTTATTTCAGACAGGACCGCTCGTTGACATTTCTACCTGAATTTCAAATGAAGGCCTTTGAATTTTTCCTGTTGAAGGGGGTAAAGCTATCCACGCAACACCTCGTTAAATGATCATCAATATATGCCAATCATCCAGTGCAGGCAGTTACTGTTGTCTGTATTTTTGTCATCGTAGAAAATTATGGAGTGTAAACTGCGAGCGTATAAATATTATTTGCTGCTTTAAGCAAATGTTATAACAATGTCCGAATCGGAAATATTTCATCGAAAGTTTGTTTTTGCGCGCTTGGGTCAGGAAAAGTTTTGTGCTGGGCTATTTCATCAGTTAAAATTTAAATTTGATAGCCGTTGAAGTCGTTGTGCTTGATAAAACTTGAAAGTCAATATCAGTTGTTCCTTATGAAAACTGTCCCTTTTTACCCACAATCCCCTTGACATTCTGCAGAAAGTTGGGTATTATTGGGGAGTGAGTAGATATTGTGAATAAGTTTAGCATACTCACACACGTTCAGGCGTGATTTTAAGTGGGAATATCAAATTAATTATTTATGGGGTTGTCAAATGAAAACAAAATGGTCTACATGGATCCTCTGCCTGCTTTATGTTCTGGTTTTCGTCATCGTCAGCATTTCCGCCCTTTTCGTTTTATCGAATGCCGGAGCAATTACTTTTTCAGATAAATATGTAGAGTATGATTATACTCACGGTGTAAAAAAAACCACGGAAATCAGTCCCGGTGGGAATTGGTTTCTTTTAGTGGTATTGCTGATTGCAGTTCCTGTGAGTGTGCTTGGTATATGTTGGTTCTTTTATTTATCCGTTAAAGCACTTTCACTCAAGGAAGGTGAAGTGTTAAAAATCACTAAAAAGGGTGATTCTGCCGTAAATTTTATGAAAGGCGGCGGCCTGGCTTTTATTTTTCTCTCAATTCCAGGTCTCATTTATTTTTTCATCGGAAATTTCAACCTTGCTCATCTGCCGGTCATAGGGTATTTGGTATATCTCGTCCCTGCTTTTATCCCAAGACTTTTTTATTTATTATTTCATTCCGGTACGCTGGTAAGCGTTGTGCTTAGGCTCATTTATCTCATTCAGATTCTGATTCTATTAGGGGCTTTGAGTTATATCGTTCATATGATTAGAAACAAAATCAAGACAATAAAAAATAGATAGATATTCGCAGAATATTAGAGTACCTCTTCGGCCGCGTCTAAAATCAGCTGCCCAGGGCATTTTTTTGAGGCCTACTAAAACAGGCTCCTAAACGCCGTGTTTATTACAAGTAAAATGTCGATTAGTTTCAAGTCCCCGCCTTCTTTTGTTGATAAATTAAATTATTATTGCTATATTTTTCTAAATGAATTGGAACATTAAAGTATAAAAGGCCGGATAAACAAGAGTATGAATTCAAAATATATATTGCTGTCTTTGACGCTTGCTGCGTTCTTTATAATGTGCGACAGCACTGAAAGAGTTTTCAACGTTCAAAAAGGCGAAGAAATTGACGTTGTCGCGGATATCTGGGATCAGAATAAAGCTGAGAACGGAACGACTTTATTCACTTACCGATATGACACGGACCATCCCAAAATTTTGCAGGTGGATATGATTGGGAATATCGTATGGGAGTATGAACTGAGCCATGCCTGGAAGCAGTATATCAGTTACGGCTTTGATGCCGAATTATTATGGAACGGAAATATCTTAATTATGCTGCCCAGATATGCCGTATTGGAGATCAACAAAGATGGTAGATTAATCTGGGGATATATCAATGAAAACTTGTCTCATGATGTCGACCGTTTGAGGAATGGCCATACAATCTTTACTTTTGGCGCCGACGATCAAAAAACGGATGTACAAATTAAGGAACTGGACAGGGAGGGATTCCTCAAATGGCAATGGTACGCCAGAGATCATTTTAATGATCCCCGGTATATCGGCATTTATCATAACGGCTGGACAGGAACGAACTCTGTCGAACGGCTGGATAACGGTCATACGATGGTTTGTTTGTGTAATTTTCACCTTATTGCTGAACTCGACACGTCCGGCAATGTTTTAAAAAAGATCGGTGAAGGATTGTTATATTATCCGCATGATCCCGAAGTGCTGAGCAATGGAAACATACTCGTTGCAACACAAAAGTCACCGAATCATAACGCCTATGAAAATAGTCCGGTTTTGGAGATTGATCCGAACAGCAATTCGGTGGTCTGGAGATATGAAGACAGTGAATGGTTCGACAGTCAACTCACCCGGGATGCCAATAGACTGTCCAATGGCAATACGCTCATCACAGGCTCTACACAGATCATTGAAATAACACCGGATGGTGAAATTGTCTGGCGGCTTAAAGTCAAGGATGCAAAACTGCCGTTGAATAGTATTGATATAGAAACCCGGGGTTTGTACAAGTCTCAAAGAATACAGTGATTTATGGCCTGGCTCTAAATGTTTAAAGACTTTTTTAAAAATAAACGGATTCTCGTCACCGGCGTAGCCGGAGTTAAAGGTTCATGGCTGGCATTGGAACTACTGGAAGCCGGGAGTCATGTTTTCGGAATCGATGTCAAAAGCCCTGAACCGGATTCCAATTTTTCAGCGAGCGGATTGGGAGAAAAAATTTCGTTTATTCAGGGAGATGTAACCGACCTCCGGCTTGTGCGGAAGATATTAAAAGACGTCGATGGGATTTTTCACCTGGCGGCGGTTGCACTTGTCGGAGAGGCGCGTAGAAATCCACTTGAAACCTACAGAACCAACACCTACGGCGTGGCGACCGTTCTTGAGGCTGTTCGCCTTTCAGGTTCCGTGAAATACGCCGTTTTCATCACAACCGACAAAGTATATAAATCCAAAGGGGGCAAAGTCTGGCTTGAAACGGACCCGCTTTTTGCTGCGAGCCCGTATCCCGTCTCCAAAGCGTGTGCCGAACACATTATTGCAGATTATTATCGCGAATATCTCCGTCAGGCCGGTAAGCGGATCGGCATAGGACGGGCCGGTAACGTTATTATTGGCGGTGACTTTTATTCCAGCGCGAAGACCGGTGGATCTGGGCGTATTTTCGTGGATTGCTTTGATGCGCTCATTAAAAAGCAATCTCCAGTGATATTTAGGCCAAAATTCTCAAGACCTTATATTTATGGATTGGACATCCTTTCCGGATATATGACATTGATGAGTCAACTCGATCGCGATGAGGTGAACGGCGAAGCTTTTAATTTCGGTCCGTACGAACAACATGGAATAGAAAACGGACTCCTTGCCACAAAAATTTGCGAGTTGTGGGGTGACGGCGTGATGTGGCAATCCGGTCCGCCCAGGGATGAACCGTTTGAGAAACAGTCCCTTTCCTGGGAAAAAGCTCGAAAGCTTCTGAGCTGGCAACCCGCCTATTCAATTGACGAAGCTTTGCGGGATACGGTGCGCTGGTACCGGGCCTGGTCTGAACTGAATAAATCTTTGAACTTTGGCAAAATGTATGATTTGAATCGATCACTTATTTCCGAACATCGGCAAGCCGCGCTTCGAGACGGTGTTTTGTGGGCGAAATGATTGATGGGAAAAAATCAATAGACGAAACCGGGAAATATTGCTCGTAACTTTAATGGGCAAATATGGATTGGGACGTAGCGGGATTTCCGGACAGTATGCTTGAACGAATTGAACCCTACTTTATTTATGGACGGAATTTTGCATTTTTGTAATGACCGGCAGGTGCTGGCATGATATTTCAACTCCAAATCACCGGTTCAATCATCCTGGCCGATGTTTCAACGGAATCCCCGGCATACCGGTCGGCGATAAAAAAATCATCCCTAGTATTTTAGCACACGGGATTTCTTCCTTTATTTCGACGAAAATAATTGCATTTCTTGTTAATTATCCCGATATTTCTCGAACCTCTTAAAAAAGTGCTCGGACGCTTTTAAATCAAAATATAATATATTGGAGAAAAAACATGCTGCATGAACCTGCCGTTGTCGAGGGGAAGGATTACGCCATTGGTTATAAAATGCGCGTAGGAGTTATCATGTTTGTTCTTTATGCTCTCGTTTACGCCGGATTCGTTATTATCAACGTGTCCAATCCGGTCAAAATGGAGAGCATTGTGTTTTCAGGATTGAACCTGGCCGTTGTTTACGGATTCGGGCTGATTATTTTTGCACTGATACTGGCTCTCATTTATAACGGCCTGTGTACGAAAAAGGAAGCGCTGTTGAATAAGAAAACTGAAAGCAAGGAGGGCCGGTAGATGGAAATTCTGTCCGTTGTTTTATTTGTATTTATTGTTCTGCTGGTTCTTGTGTTATCCTGGTTCTTTGCCCGTCGCTCAAAATCGGCCAGCGGGTATTTCGCAGCAGGAGGGAACATCCATTGGTCTGTAAACGGCATTGCATTTGCCGGTGATTATTTGTCTGCAGCTTCTTTTCTGGGTATCTGTGGTATGATTGCCACGGTGGGTTATGACGGCTTTTTGTATTCCATCGGTTACCTGGCAGGCTGGATCGTTGCACTATTCGTAATTGCCGAACCCATGAAACGAATGGGCAAATACACCTTTGCCGATGCATTGGACTCAAAATACAATTCAAAGAGCATCCAACTTACTGCGGCTATCAGTACGCTGATCGTGTCGATTTGTTATTTGATCCCCCAGATGGTGGGGGCAGGTTCACTTGTGACGCCGCTACTGGGTTTACCCCATGCCGCAGGAGTCGTTATCGTCGGTTCAATCGTTATTTTTATCGTGGCAACCGCGGGTATGACCTCGACCACCTATGTGCAGTTCCTCAAGGGCGGATTGCTCGTCATTTTTTCGCTGGTACTTGTGTTTTCGGTTATGTCACGTGGTATTTCAACAAAACCCGATCAGGGCGGTAAGGTGCCGTTCCAAAAATCCGTCGAATTGACGGCTATGGAATCGGACGGAGTCATGCAGGTTGATGGTTTTAAAGTTCTGGACGAAAAAGACATTGCCGGCGTGGTATTGGTTAAAATGGTGCCAGTAGACAGCAACCAAAATCTGACCGGACCGGTGGCCTGGTGGAAAAAAATGAAAAGCCCGGACGGTATCCAATTATGTGAAACGCAATTTTTTAACATCAATGCCAACGGCGAAAAGTGGATCAACGGGGCTCCGGCTTCCGAAGAAAATCAGTTGTTACAGGTGGGAACGATAACCAAAATACGCGGTAAAGCAGGAGATGTGGAGACCGGTCCTGTGGGTCCGTTTAAATTTCTTGCCATCATCGGGGATAAAAACAGCGAAATCAAACGCTGGAAAAGTGTTTCCTTTGAGGATGGTGATGAACAGGCAACTGTGTATTATCCTGTGCTCACCAGCGGAAACACCATCATGCGCCCCGGATTAAAATTTAAAGTGGGCGGTACCGGCATCGAACGTATGGAGTTTATATCTTTGATGCTGGCGTTGTTTTTCGGTACGGCCGCGCTGCCGCATATTTTAATCCGCTATTATACTGTCCCCAGTGCCGCCTGTGCACGCAAATCGACCATCGTGGCTATTGCCGCTATCGGATTTTTTTACATTCTGACTATGTATATGGGTTTGGGTGCTATGGTGAACAAGGTAGTAAATCTTGCCGATAACAATATGTCGGCACCATTGTTGGCAAAATCGTTCGGTACATTTCTGTTCTCCATGATATCGGCTATCGCCTTCGCCACGGTTTTGGGTACAGTCAGTGGATTGATCGTTGCTTCATCGGGTGCCATCGCCCATGATCTTGTGGACCGGTTCAGCGGTGTGGAAATGACCGATAAACAAAAGGTGCGATTGGGAAGGATAGCAGCTTTTGCTGTTGGTATTGTTGCCATTATTCTCGGCATCGTGTTCAAGGGGATGAATGTGTCGTTTCTCGTGGGCTGGGCTTTTGCCGTCGCAGCATCCGCTAACCTGCCCGCAATTCTGATGCTCTTGTTCTGGAAAAAGACAACAGCTAAGGGCATTGCCGCTTCCATCGTCGTCGGAATTATCGCTGCTATCGGCATTATTTTATTGTCTCCTGAAATGTGGGTGCGATATGGATTACCGGCTGCGGACGCGCCACTGAAATTCGGTCAGCCCGGTATTTTTTCCATCCCCCTGAGCTTTATCACCCTTGTCGTGGTATCGCTCATGACACAAAAAAAGACAAAAAGTGCTTAATAAAAAACCTGTGGCGGCCGAATAAAGGCCGCCATTTTTATCGGAGGTGATTATGAAACGAACTCTGTTATTGTTATTTTTTGTTTTTGGAATGAACTGTCTCGCAATCCCGGCCGAGGAAAATCAGGCCTTTGGTATCCGATTTTCCGGTTTTGTAAAAACAGATCTGATGTTCGATTCACGCCAGACAGTAACAGTTCGTGAAGGCCATTTTTTATTATATCCTGCGGGTCCAAAGCTCGATGTAAACGGCGAGGATATCAACGCCAAAGCCAACTTGAATATTCTATCCATTCAAACACGCTTGAAGGGAACGATTACAGGTCCCGATGCGTTCGGTGCCAAGACATCCGGACTCATTGAGTCCGCCTTTTTCGGCCATTCCGATAGCGATGTGAACGGTCTCAGGCTTCGGCATGCCATTTTAACTTTGGCCTGGGAAAAATTTTCATTGATGATCGGCCAGTACTGGCATCCCATGTTTGTCACGGATTGTTTCCCGGCTACGGTCTCTTTTAATACCGGTATGCCGTTTCAACCCTTTTCTCGAAATCCCCAAATCCGTTTAACCTATGCGTTAGGCTCGGTCAAAATTATTGCAGCCGCCATTTCACAACGGGATTTTACCAGTACCGGTCCTGACGGCGCCGGTTCAATATATTTGCGAAACGCTGCTATTCCCAATATGCACGTCCAGCTGCAATATGCGGCAAAATTGCTTCTGCTGGGCCTCGGGGCAGATTGGAAAACCCTTGTGCCGCAGCTTGTTACCGCACAAAACTATAAAACCGAAGAGACGGTATCAGGCCTTTCGTTTTTGGGGTACGCCAAATTGAATCTGCCTGCCTTTACCTGGAAACTTGAGGGTATATTAGGCCAGAATTTAACGGACCACCTGATGCTGGGCGGTTATGGCGTCACATCGATTGATCATCAAACGGGTGTAGAGACCTATACGCCAACCGACGTGATGTCTGTATGGACGGATATTTCCGCAGGGAAAAAAATAGGTGTCGGTTGCTATGCCGGTTTTATGAAAAATATGGGCGCCGGAGAAAAAATAATGGCGTTTTACGGCCGGGGATCGGATATCGATCAGGTGTACCGCGTAGCGCCCCGTATTATATGGAATTCGGGCAAAACTCAGCTCGCTGCGGAACTCGAATACACCGGTGCTGCCTATGGAACGGCTAACGAAAAGGGAGAGGTGGAAAACACCACATCGGTTGAAAATATTCGGCTGTTGCTTGCGGCATATTACTTTTTTTAGGTCTTGAAGATAAATATTTTAGACTTTTCGAAGAACAGTATTTCATCAATTTTATCAAATTTTTCGTTTTTTACTCATAATGATATAAAAAATATTACAGGAGAAGCTTCTCTTTAATCCAAATTGCCCGGCTAAAATCTCTGTGCCCCTGTGTCTCCGTCCGAGTTTTAAAAACTCATGCGGAAGTGCAAAAACCAAGTTGATTGCATCGGTTTATTTGTCAATATAAACA
>JAFGEC010000256.1 GCA_016931775.1 Candidatus Zhuqueibacterota bacterium
AATTATTTTACCTAAATTAACAAAGTTATAAAAAAACACAAGCACAATATGACGGTACAGGTAATACCCCAGTTATGGGTGGAAGGTGCGTATGCGGCGCTGGTTTTGCCGGTATTGACGCGTTTTACGCCGCATCAAATGGCGGTAACCATGCTGGAGGTCATTCAGCCGTCGCTGGATGCAGCTCGCCTTCTTTCAACATAACTCGGCGTTGAGGATTATTTTTCGGATTTTATTCATACAGACGCAACCACTTATAAATTTCCATCAGAGCAAACTTTTCACATACTGGTCATCGAAGCGACATAAAAGACATTGTCAAAAGAACCCCAGGTTGCCATCGCCAGCAACCTGGCTCCGCAAATGCCCCCCTTTGGTGTCATGATACCCGAGAAAATCGTGATCGACGCCTGTTTGGCGGATATGCAGAAAGAATTCATCACAGATCGAAAGAACGGAATAAAGAGGCCCTCTCCGAAACGCCTGCGGTATGAACTGGGAAAAGTATTTGAATTATCACGAGAGGCTTTATCCGGATACCAACTTTTTAATAATAAAAACGAGGTTTCCATAACCTGCAGAACGCTTAATATTCCCAAAATAAAAAGACGACAGTTATACCATTTACTTCTCAGAACGCGAATACACCTGTACGACAATGTCGTTATCGATGAATACGAGTCGGAACCGGCCCAAACCAAAAGATAGATTAAGAAAAAATGAGTCGACAGGATAAGCAGAAAAATTTTTCACATTAGATCATTACATCTATAAATTAATCCCACCTGAATGTAAATCATGCCGGCTTTACAATTACAAGTTTTGAATATTGCTCGCCAAAATTTGTGCCATGCTATCTTGCTCGGATTCTGATTAAAAACTGTTCTCTACTATTCTCCTCTCACCAATTTTTCCGCTTCCTTTAACGCTTTTTCCACTCCGGCCGCATTTTTTCCGCCACCCTGAACGAATCCGGCATCACCCCCGCCCCTGCCGTCGATCAGCGGTAATACCTGCTTCAGGACCGGACGTAAATCCATACCCGGATTAGAAGTCGTGAAAACAAGGCAGGGATTTGGAGACGGTGAAGCGAGCAAGAGGGTTCCTTGCACGGTTTTTATTGCGGTTCTGGCCAACCGCTGCAGGGCATCCATATGAAATCCCGGAATCAATTTGCTCACTACGGATTTGTTTTTCATATCAGCAAAAATGTCCGTTAGCAGGGGCTCTTCCAGCATTTTGGATAGTTTCACCAGTGTTTTTGCCTGCTCTATTCCGGCATCAATGAGCCTTTGCACTGAAGTACAAAGGTCATCGAATCCGGTGGTGAGTGTATTAGATATATCTTTTAGAATAGTATAATAACTCTGAAAATCACGTAATGCCCGGCCTCCTGCGACGAAAAAAAACCGTTCATATCCGCGTACTTTTTCCCGGCTCAAGATTTTTAACAAACCGACTTCACCGGTATACCTGACGTGCGTCCCGCCGCATGGATCCAAATCGAAATCCTCGATTTCTACGCACCGGACCGGTCCGGACAGTACCTGGGGCTGGTCGCGCAATACCAGGCCACCTTTATTTTTTCCATCGACAAAATATGTCCGTACACTGCGATTTTGCCAAATGACATCGTTGGCCAATTTTTCTACGGAATCCAAATCCGAAGCCGGTACTTTTTCACTGTCTATGTCGATACTCGAAAATTCCTCACCCAAATGGGAGGACAATGTTTTAATCTCCAGTACTTGCTGAAAACTCTGCGCCAGTATATGAAAGGCGGTATGCTGCTGCATAAAATCAAACCGGCGGGCCCAATCTACTTTCGCGTGTATTTGAGTTCCGGTAACCGGCTTTTCCAAAACATGCCAAATTTTATTATCCACAAGCTGCACATCCACAACTCTCACACCCTGTATTTGCCCGGTGTCATGCATTTGACCGCCGGATGTGGGGTAAAAAGCGGTCTTGTCCAGCACAAGAGCCGGTTTTTCGTCCAGCGTTCCTGTTTCCACCACAGTTGATTTGAATTCCTTCAGATAACTGTTGGAGAAATACAATTTTTCCGTCACTGTAAGCTCCTGTTCAATTTTCCTGTTAAACGTTGTTTGCGGTGTAAAAGCTGCCGGCGGATATCCGGCGATTTTTCCTCTCCGGATAATTCCTGCGCAATCTCCAAACGGTGAATCGCTCTATTAACATAGTCGAGCGCCTGAGTGTAATCACCTGTTTGGTGTTCGTAATATTTCGCCAATTCCACATAAGGATCGAGTATAAACTTGACGGACCTGTCGATCAGTTCGATCCATACACGCTCGGCCTGCTCGAATCGCTGCTGTTTTTTGAGCAAAAGCGCGTGCCATTGCAGCAAATTTAAGGTCGCTTCATCATCAGCCTGATGCGTTGCGGACGAGCAAACAACCGAAGCTTTTTCCCAGAGTCCTAAATCACTAAAATTTTTCACCTTGCCCAAAAGATCAAAAGGAATTTCGTCTTCATAATCAGGACAAGCAAGAATGCGTGCGATTTTAACGCCAAGTGAAACCAGCGACAGGACATCCATCACGTTATGCTGAAACACCGGTTTGAGTGGAACGACATTCTTTTCGCGTAAAAATTCAAAAAATAAAGCCGGAATTTCAGCGCCGGGAATATCACCCTGTCGTCTAAATTTCAGTACAAACTGCTCCAGCATACCCAAATTACAGCTGGGCAGAAATTTACGCCATAGACGGCGTGACGGATGTAGTAAATCGATATGGGGTTTGTCTTCAAAAACCGACGGCAGACGGTTTAACACAAACCGCGTTCTTAACAGTGGAATATCATATGATTTACCGTTAAAAGAGACCAGGCCGGCTGCGGATTTTACCAATTCGGCTATTTCGTTTAAAAAAGCCGGTTCATCCTTGTAATCAGATAAAAAAAACTGCTGTACGACGAACGCGTCCCCTTGAAAGCTTCCGACGCCCACCAGGAAAATATAGGTCCCCGTACCGCCGGCGAGCCCGGTAGTTTCCGTATCGATGAACACCAGATCACGGGGAGAACAATTTTTAAGCTCGGGTAATCTGGCAGCAACGGGCAGATATTCCTGCATGTCTAAAAAATCCGCAATTTTTACACCGTGAACGTGGTCCAAAGGAAAGTGCTTTTCCCGAACGATACAATCTCCGTAATGATTGGTAGCCAGACGGGCACCAATTTTTTCGATATCTGTGAGAGATAACGAACGTGGTTCCTTTGCGGGTGCGGATGTGATCGTATTGATCGCATCCAATTCGCGAAGTTTTTGTTTGATTGACGATATATTCATGCTTCCGACAGAACTTGTTCACCTTCCTTCTGCATCCATTTTAACAGCAGAAGAGCAACACTCTTGCCTTTTTCGCCCACTTCCAGAACCGGCCCGACACAGGAGGGGCACCCGCTATTGCAACCGCATTGACGAATCAGATCGATACCTGCCGCTGCCGTCTCCCTGTAGATATGGTACAATTTTTTGCTGAAACCGACACCGCCGGGGTACAATTCCCAAATAAAGACCGTCGGCGCTTGCCATAGCGGCGCTCTTACCATGGGCAGTGCATTAAAATCACGGGGATCACCCATGACAAACAGCGGCACGACATGGTGCAGAACATTGGCAACGGCTTTAAGACCGTCACCCAGTTCCTGATTGTCGATATGCAGCTCCTGTGCGATTTGAACGGGAAATTGGTACCAGAACGCCATCGTGTGCAGTTCGATTTCCGGAAGATTCACCTTGCCCCATCCCACATTTTCGTGACTGTGAAACTTTACTTTTTTAAACATGGTCACCAGGCTGGTCGCACGCACCTCACCGTAGCCGATGGCGCCCCAGGAAAATTCTTCCTGCTCAAAGATCTCCAGCACCTTAAGATCCGTTTTTAATTGAGCATCGGTATAATGATCGGCTTCAACCTTGTTAATATAGGCTTTTCGCCGTTCCCAGTCCAGTTTATCAACATGGTACTGCTGTCCGCCGTGAAGATAAATCGCATCGTCATGCACCATGAGTTGTGCGGCAAACAGGTCAATTTCGCCGATCACTTTTTCCTGTGGCGTCGTCTTATCGATAATCACCACATTTTCCTCTGCAGCACTGCGGAGACTCACTCCTTCCGCCGGATAAGTATCGGTCATCCAATGCCATTTGTCTTCGGAACGATGGATCACACCTTTCTCCTGCAGAAATTCCAAAATTTCCTGAGTGCTGTCCAATCCGCCGCTGCTATCAAACGCCGCACCGAACCTTTCGCTGGAGGTAAACGGCAATTCAAACGCGGCACATTTGATGTGACTCAGCAGGATGAGGAGATTGTCCGGGTCCACAATTCCGGCCTCCGGAGACCGCGAGAACAAATAGTCCGGCTGATTGACGATATACTGATCCAGGGGTGAGGATGAAGCCACCATAATAGCCAGGGAAGTTTCCAATCGGCGGCCGGCGCGGCCGGCTTGCTGCAATGTGCTGGCGATGGTACCGGGATAGCCGGCGATTAAACAAATCTGTAGCTGGCCGATATCGATGCCCAATTCCAAAGCGTTTGTGCTGACCACACCGATAATGGAGCCATCGCGCAAGCCGCGCTCGATAGCACGCCGCTCCGAGGGTAAATATCCACCACGATAACCGTGGACAAGTGAAGACGGCTTTTTCGCGCGGTGCATGGCCTCCTTGAGGTAGATCAGCAAAATCTCCACACTCATACGGCTGCGTAAAAAGACAATGGTCTGCAGCATGTTGGTGATAAACCTGGAGGCGATTTGGCGGGTTTCCTTGATGTAGGATCGGCGGATACCCAGCTCCTTGTTGACGACCGGCGGATTGTAAAGAATAAAATGTTTATTGCCCTGGGGTGCGCCGTTCTTATCCACCAGTTTCATCGGTTCACCGGTCAGGTGTTCTCCAAGTTGCCTGGGATTGGAGATCGTTGCGGAACAACAGATAAAAACCGGATTGCTGCCGTAAAAAATGCAGATCCGTTTGAGGCGTCTCACGACGTTTGCCAAATGACTGCCGAATACGCCGCGGTAATGATGAATTTCATCGATGACGATATACTTTAAATTTTCAAACAGTTTGACCCACAAGGTATGATGCGGCATTATCCCACTGTGCAGCATATCCGGATTGGTTACCACAATGTGCCCCGAGCTGCGGATCGCTTTACGCGCCGATTGCGGTGTGTCTCCGTCAAAAGTATAGCTTTTAATATCAAAATCCAAATTTTGTCCCAGGCTTTCCACAACGGATTGTAAGCCGGTCATCTGATCCTGGGATAGAGCTTTCGTCGGGAACAGGTATAACGCCCGGGCTTCCCGGGTCTCCAATACGGCGTTAAGAACCGGTATATTGTAACACAAGGTTTTACCGGATGCTGTGGGCGTCACGACCACTGTGTTATAACCGTCGAGAATGTACTGAATCGCCTCCGCCTGATGAATGAACAAATTTTTTATACCCCGATCTTTAAGAGCTTGAACCAGGCGGGAATCTATTGTGGCGGGATACTCGGCAAATTCCGCTTCTTTCTCGGGTATCTCTTTCCAAAGTGTCACATTGCGCATAAATCCCGGATCGCGTTTGAGTGAATCAATGACCTGATCGATTGTCATAAAAGTTATCCTTTAACAGATATAAAAAAAGCGTTGCGGGGCTGATCCACAACGCTTTTATCTAACATCTTGAACCTTACTGCCCTGGATTAACCGGTTGTTTTGGAATCGTTGCCGTCCCTTGAGGTGATTTTGTTGGATTGTTACCGGGTTGAACCGGTCTCTGTGGTGGTGTGACGACGTTTTGCTTCTGATCGGTCCGATACTGTTCAGTGATTTTTTTATTAAATTCCTGCTCCGCTTCCTTGTACTCATCGATCAGTTCAACAAACATGGGATCATCCGCGATATCTTCCGACAAGGCAATATTTTCTATTTTGGAATCGATCACATTTTTCTCTTTATCCAAATCAAGGCTGAGGATACCGCAGTATTTCCCCATACTCGAGACACCGACGATCTCAGGTTTTTTCTCGCGGTATGATGCGGCACGGTAGTACTCTTGCCCAAGTACAACAACGTCGATATCATCTGATTGTTCTAATATTTTTGAGACATTGTCAAAACGGCCGTAATATAATAAAATAACCAAATCCGCTTTTTTTCGTATCTCGGGTAACAGCTTGGCAGCGACGGGAACAGGATCGATGCTTTCCAGCATAGGTTCATTGATACTGTTTGAAAAGAGTTGGGTTCGTGCGTCCGTCATTCCAACAATCCCGATACGAAGTTTTTTAAATGGCAACTTTTTATCACTGAATGCCTTGATATCTTTAACAACATACGGTTCGCCAAACAGTTTGCCGGTATCTTTATACACGACATTCGCAGCGATAAAGTCCAAGCCGAGTTCTTTTTGACACTTTTTAATATAGTCCCCGCCGTTATTCAGGTCACGGGCACTGATATTAACTGCCGAATATCCCATCCACTTCATTCCCTTTAACAGGTAATCGGTCAATAGCAAACTGCGATCGCCGATGCCGCGCATGTAGCCACCGGCATCCGTCAGGATATAAAAATCTGCGTCATTAATGTTTTGTTTGAGTATGGTGGCTCGCCGAGCCAACCCGCCATTACGCGCACTCTTTCACCCACACGGTTCCAAATAGCCGTTAAAGTCATTGGAGAAATAGATATTCAAACGGGCTGTTTCCTGGGCTTTACTCTGAGGAACAAATACGCTGCTCAGAGCCAGAGTCAACAGTAAAACAAATATCTTTTTCATCAAGTTTACTCCTGAATTTATAATTCTAATATATTCGATAAATTAATATAAATATATTAAAAAATCAAGTGAAACCGGTGTGGGGAATCCCCCAAAATTTTATTTGGATTTATAAATATGTCGAACCAATCAGCTTGGTTTTTACTTTTCTGTACGATTCTTTTTAACCTCGCGCAGAGCAGGGGAGGCGCAGAGATTTTAGCGAAATAATGAGGATGGAAGTGCAGGCTTCTATTGTTTGTTTTTTAGTAAATTATAAAAAAAATTCAATAGAAATCTCAAGTCTTTGACTGTCTCTTATCCGTGCCCTTTAGGCAAAGAATTATTCTGATACAAATTTAACACATCAGAATCGCATTGGAATGTAACCTTTTTATCCGACTTGCCGGTATACTCAATTTTTGAAAGGACATATCGCATGGATTCGAGCCGGGCTCTTTTTTTGTCATTCCCTTTAATGATGATCCAGGGGCAGTAATCGCGGTGAGTGGTTTCGAACATAACTTCCTTATAGCGTGTGTATTCATGCCATTTACGCTGCGCGACCATGTCCGTGGTACTCAGTTTCCAGTGTTTTAGCGGATTTTCAGAGCGGGATTTCAATCGTTCCTTTTGTTCCTCAATATCAATGGAAAACCAGAATTTAAAAAAAATAATTCCATCTTCATACAACATATATTCAAAATCCGGTACCTGACGTAAAAACCGCTCATATTGTTTGGTTGTACAGAATCCCATAACCGGTTCGACGACCGCACGATTGTACCAGCTGCGGTCAAAAAACGTCATCTCCCCGGAACTGGGCAATTCAGACACAAAGCGCTGAAAATACCACTGTCCTTTTTCATAATCTGTTGGAACGGGCAACGCGACAACTCTCACATGGCGTGGATTCAGATAGCGAGTGAACCGGCGGATGGCACCGCCTTTACCGGCCGTATCCCGTCCCTCAAAGATGATCACAATGCGCTGTCTGCGTGCGATCACCCACTTTTGCAATTTGACCAGCTCGGTCTGGAGCAGGCGGAGTTCCGTGCTGTATTCAATCATTTTTTACTCTTGGATTTGTCCTTTTCACTCACTTATGCCGGATTTAATCATTTTTCTTGACTCCCAGCTTTACAGTTTTCCCGCCGATCTTGACGTCCTTAACCACGTCAGCTTGATCCAGTGAAGACTCAATGACGGTAGACAGCGTCTCGGTCTTGATATAATCCACATGTTTTTGAAAGACTTTTGTTATCTCTTCCGGTGCCTGGTAATAAAGCGTAATCCGGTCATTCATCTCGAAATCCGCTTCCTTGCGCAGTTCCTGAATCTGCCGTACAAGATCGCGCGCCAGACCTTCAAACAGCAGATCTTGCGTCAGAAAGGTATCCAGTCCGATCAGATTGCCGTCGAAATCCTGTACGACAAAATTTTCTCGGGCTTTGATATTCACCACAATATCATCCGGTTCGAGCTGAACGGTCCGGCCGTCCAGCGGCACCTCGGTGTTGATCCGGGCCCGGACATTTTTGACCACAAGGTCGGCCGGCGTATCGGCAAGTTTTTGCCGGATCGCCTGCAGGTCCTTGCCGAACTTTGGACCCAGTTTTTTAAAATCGATTCCGATCTCAAATTCCGCCAGATCGGCATCATTTTCTAAAAAAGTCAGCTTTTTGACATTCAGTTCCTCGATAATATGCTGTTCATATTTCTTTAAGGACGCTTTGTTCAATCCGCTGGCAGGCCGGATTGCCAGTTCCGCAACAGGCTGCCGCACCTTGATGCCGCTCTTGTTGCGTAAAGCACGGCCGCAAGCCACCACACGAATCACCTGATCGACATCTTCCACCAGACTCTCATCGACAAGCTCCTGATCCATTTGCGGAAAATCACACAAATGCACCGATTCGGGTGCCCCCGGGTCGCCGGAAACCACAATATTTTGGTACATTTCCTCGGTGACAAAAGGCACAACAGGCGCCAGCACTTTAATAAGCGTTACCAGCACCCGGTAAAGCGTACAGTAGGCAACTTTTTTATCCGAATCCTTTTCACTTTTCCAAAACCGCCTGCGGTTTCGGCGGACATACCAGTTGGACAAATCATCAATAAATTCATCCGCCTTTTTCATTAAATTCTGCACATCAAAGTCGGAATACGATTCATGGGCGACCTTGACAAGCTCCTGCAATCGTGCCAGCACCCAGCGGTCGATTTCTTCCAGTTGCTCTTTTTTACATTCCAGACCGGCCGGATTAATATCATCGAGGATGGCATAGTTGGTCCAGAATGCGTAGGTATTCCACAATGTGATCAGGTTTTTACGCACTTCTTTGGCGATATTATAGCCGAAATTTAAATTGGTAAACGGATTGTGGTCGGCAAACATCCAGCGCATGGTGTCCACACCCATCTTTTCCGCGGCATCGTCAAACCAGATGGCATTGCCCGAACTTTTGTGCATCTCTTCACCCTTTTCGTCGCGTACCAGCGCGTGTCCCAAAACGGTCTTGAACGGCTCACGGTTTTCCAGCACCGTGCTCATGGCGAGTATGGCATAAAACCAGTTGCGGAACTGTCCCGGAAAACATTCGGTGATAAAATCCGCCGGGAACCATTTTTCCCAGTATTCACGGTCCTCCAGGTACTTCATAGTGGAATATGGAACGATACCCGCATCCAGCCAGGGATTACCGACGTCCTTGACACGGGAAACCACGGCGCCGCACTTTTGGCATTTGATTTTGACGAAATCGATATAGGGACGATGGGGCGTCTGGCCCTCCAGCTTATCCCAGCCTTCCACCGCGCGCTGTTTGAGTTCTTCGATACCGCCGATCACTTCAAAAGTGCCGCATTCAGGGCACTCGTAAATGGGCAGCGCCAGACCCCAGTAGCGTTTTTTGGAAATCATCCAATCGTGCATGTTCTTGAGCCAGTCCAGTTCGAGCTGCATACCATACGCCGGCATCCAGCGAATTTTTTTGGTGACCTCCATGATCTGATGGCGCAGGTCGTCCATTTGAATAAACCATTCGTCAACCAGCCGGAACACCAGTTCGGTGCCGTGCCGCCAGCACACAGGATAACGGTGAACAATGGGCTCTTTTTTGTATAAAATTTCTTTTTCTCGCAGGTTTTGAATAATCGGTTCACCTACGTTCATGACGTTTTGCCCGCTCAGCCAGTCGAATCCATCGATAAACGTACCGTATTCATCCAGCGGGGCGATAGCCGGCAGGTCGTAATTTTTTGCCAGCGCAAAGTCCTCTTTACCGCAACCCGGCGCTATGTGCACGATACCAGTACCATCGTCGGCGCTTACTTCATCCCACACCAGAACCGGATGGGGCACGCCTTTTTGTGCCGGCAGTTCTTCAAACGGGGAATGGAATTTACGCCCTTCCAGCTCCTTGCCCTTGATCTCTTCCAATACTTTATATTCCCCTTTGGTCTTGAGCACCTCATCGGCGCGTTCCTTGACCAGGATGTAAACAAAACCGTTCTGTTCGGCTCTCACATAGGTAAATTCGGGATGAACCGCCGCGCCCACATTTGCCGGCAGGGTCCAGGGAGTTGTGGTCCATACCATCAAACTTTCGTTTTCGGCATCGGCCAGCGGGAAACGCACGTAAATACTGGTGTGTTTCATCTCGCGATAGCCTTCGGTGGCGATTTCATGCTGCGACATTGCCGCACCGCAGCGGATACACCAGGGCATCACATCGTGTCCCTTGTAAATCCATCCGTTATCGTAGCATTTTTTCAAAAACCGCCAGATGGTGTAATTGTTGATTTCCGCCATGGTGTAATAGGAATTGTCCCAATTCATCCAGTAACCCAGACGAATGGATTGTTCGGTCTGGACCTGAGAATATTTCAGAACCCGCTGTTTGCATTTGTTGACAAATTTTTCAATGCCGTATTTTTCAATGTCGGTTTTTGATTTAAATCCCAGCTCCTTTTCCACCTCAACTTCAACCCATAATCCCTGGCAGTCAAAACCGTTCTGGTAGCGCTGATCGTGGCCGAGCATGGCGTGATAGCGCTGATAGATATCCTTATAAGTCCGGCCCCAGGCATGATGCACACCCATGGGATTGTTGGCCGTAATAGGACCATCCAAAAACGACCAGTGCGGATTGCCCCTGTTTTTGGCCACCAGTTTTTCAAACGTTTTGTTTTGCTTCCAAAAATCCAGCATTTTATGTTCAATAGCCACAAAATCGGCCTGGGAATTGACTTTTTTCAGCATTTTCTATCCTTGTGCTTTGTGTTACTGTAAATTAAAAAACCCACTGTCGTTTCACCTGGCAGTGGGTTAAATTCTTAAGAATCCGTTTTTTATCATTGTCCCATCGCCAGGTTGAAAGAGGGAATTATAATACCGATAATAGCGATTGTAATGTTTATAATAAAGAAACGGAACATAAAATTTACCTGTAAATATTTAAAATTTAATTTAATAATAAATTATTAAAAAAGCAAGATACAAATTTAAAAATATGTAATATGTGAGTAACGGGGGGGGGAGACTTTTATAGGTGCGACGCATCGTTGCATGGTATTTAGCTTATATTTTGAATATCTAACCCACCCAAAACGGAGATGCGTCGCACCGTCCCCCCAAGATTGACATATTACAAAAATATGTAATATGTCACTCACCGCGGGGGTAAAGCGGTGCGACGGGAAATCCTACCATTTTCCATTCATAATGATGGGCGGCTCCGTAAGCTTCCCGTCCCGCAATGCGCATAGCCGTCAGCCTTTTAAAAAACACCTGTTGAAATTTAATAACTTGGGCTTTCTCTAAATGAATTACTTAGACATCGGCTTTAATTTATTTGAAGAATATTTAGATTTTGACGCCAGGATCGACATGATGGTTCAACCGGAAAAATAATCAGAAATAGGGATCAGTATTACTATTATCCTGTTCATCATGTTGATTCAATATATTACGGTACGATTTAAATTTTAACCTTGGCCGTTGACTTGATTGTCATTTCACTTTTTTTCAAATCCGAACCCGTGGCCGTCAAAATAAAATCACCCGGCTGCTGCGTTGACTGGATAATAACCTGTGCCAGTCCGTTAAAAGCACAACGTTTCCAAACCGGTTCCGGTGTTTTCACCCGGATTACACCGGGATCGGTGTTGAGTTCTTCCCATTGATGGCGTTTTACCAACGGTGGTCCAATCACGGCATAGACATTCCGGCCCGGACGAAGGATGGCGTGCTCGAGCAGAAATTCCTGGCCGGGTGCTTCCCGTTTAATGCCTTCGGCAATCAAATGTCCATTGATGTAAACAGCCTGGTCCATACTCAAACTTTTTGAGAACAACTTGATTTCCATACCCTCGTTAAAATCAGTCAGTTCAAAACTGCCGCGCACGACAATGGTTGTGTCGGGATCAAA
>JAFGEC010000257.1 GCA_016931775.1 Candidatus Zhuqueibacterota bacterium
AGAGCGGATTTATCCGTCAAAATTTTTGTCTGGGCATTATAAACGTAAATTTTCGGCGGCCGAAAATCCCCTACTTGCGGTGGTAACGGTGGAACATTTTGACTTTCACCAAATTCACACACCCACGAAGGAGTTTCATGCGGCAAAGGGAATTGTAAATAGGTCCCAAGCACAAAACAATTAATGTTCGCACCCGTCCCAAACCAGACATTATCACCATGCTTATCCATGGCCCAAATATAGCCCTCGTTCACTTTGGGAACACCCGTTGCACAGGGCGGACCCGCAGGAGGTGCCACGCCGATGGTATCGTAACATTCATCCGGTGTGGCTTTCGCCAAAAGCTGCCAATCCAGCGTGGGTGTTGTCAGAGCCGGCTTGTTTCCTGTCGCGTCGTAATTATCCAGCCAAAATTGTTCGATTTCATCCAGGTTCATGCCCGTTTGGGCGTTTAGAAACCCAGCAAACAGAAAAATAAGAAAAGCAACGATTCGATGAACTCTGTCCATACGAGCCATTTCCCCTCCCGGTTAACGATTTTTTAACAGGAATAGATGCAAAATCAAAGATGCTGAACATACCCGTAGCGTTCAAAGCTATAATATCAGGCCAATAATCGGCACGATATATATACTTTATTCTAGATTTTAGCAATAATAATTTATTATTGCAAGTTTTATTTATATTTATTTAAAATATGTTGATTCATCCGGCAAATGAGCACCTGTTCAATCCCGGTTGTTTTACGTACGGATTTACATTCTACTATTATCTGATCATCAATTAAAAAATCATATCTAAATCCCTCGGCGTTTCTTGGCGTTTTCTATGCGGTTAGATAAGGTACTTAATATTCGGATGATCTCAAGAGACTCGACTGTCTTTCCATCATCGAATCAGAGCAAATTTCCCTGTACCGATCATCCCGCCCGCCTCGATGTAAAACATGTATATCCCGCTGACAACTTGATCGCCCTGTTCGTTTCGTCCATCCCATTTGAACTGGTTCATACCATCAGGAAGATGACCCAGATAATAGCGGGCGATTTTTACACCCAGTTCATTGACAATGGTAATATATACATCCGATTGATGCTGGGCCAGTTGAAACCTCAAAGCTAAATTCCGGCACGATGAAGGCAGAAAAGGATTGGGAACGGCATCCACAATCCGGCTCTCCAGGCGCGGTGCCTTACCCAATTGTACGGTAAACTGGAAATCACTCCGTGTAAGATCAAAATCGGATTCAGGCATACGGACAAAAGTCGGTGCGATCCAGATTTCCGAAAGCGAACGTATATCTGACAAATTATGGGAGATATTGCCTTTGCTGACGACGGAGCGACCAATGGAATCGCCGTCTGTTACAATCATTATAAAAGCCCAATCAAACGGGGCACCGAAAACCGGACTCACTGCATAATCGCCACTGACTTGTGGAACAAGCTTGTAAAATTTAGAGGACAAAAGTGTCTGACGCCCGGTCAGGACCACAGAATTATTAAACTCCTGCGTCTCCTTGGCCTCCACCATGGGATAATTCTGGCCTTCAGGATAATATACAGAGGTATCTGCTCGCGAGCCTGTAAAAAAATTCCATAGTGAAAACTCGGCCAGTTCCGTTGCCATATTACTGCCGAATTCATTCAATGTACTCTCCAGTGCCGGAAACACATCCAGATGAGCAAAGGCCGTCCAAAAATTACGAATCGCCCTCCGTCCATATTTTTTTTCCAGCATAAACAAGAATAAAGAAAAGCCATATTCGCTGGAATAATCGGTCTTGTGAATCGGATGATCCCCATATGGATCGGAATAATTCCGGATGAAATTTTCCAGATAATTGTAATAATCATTTACATAATCGTAAACAACGTCTTCCATCCAGGTGGCAGATGCTTCAAACATAAAAACCGAACCAATATCCGAAACATGGTAGGAACGGTAACCGATCTGAATCATATGAAAAAATTCATGCGCCGCAGTGACCCGCACCGCATCGTACCCTTTGGTCGGCGTATGGGTAAAATCATTGTCCATTTCCACAAAACTGGAATAACCATACGGCCTTGCCGGATCGTTTGCAGGCATATCATACGTCGAAGCGCCGTAATCACCCCAATTCTGGATATAAATATCATATTCGGGGCCGTCCACATTAAAATCCGAGGGGGGCGGCAAGTAGCCCAGGGTATTGATCTCAAAATCATACACTTCGTCAAATATCACCGCCACAAAACGTACATATTCCTCTTTTGCGGCGTTCGTTCCTTTGTCGGTGTAATGCACACGAAACAATCCCGTGGGACTCACCACAGAGAGGGGTAAATTTTCCGAAGGTCGTGTATAAAATTCCGACAAGAGCTTTTGTTCATCACTGGTAAAAGAGGACCACTGCTGTTTTACAAGCGCCTTGAGTGCCGTGGTATGACGGCTCACCTGAGGTATCAAGGTTTTATACTGTTCAGGCATCATATCCGGATGGTAAACGGACAACAACCGGTAATAATACCCCTGTACTTGGCTTATTTTATCCGAGGCCACATCATTTTCAATCTGCTGCCGAAGAGTGACAGCCGAAACTATTGTAGAATGAACGAGTACGTATATTAAAAAGCAAATTCGTTTCATTTATTCTTTTTCCGAAATTGCATTCGGACAGGCACGCCCATAAATCCGAATTGTTGCCGAAGCAGATTTTCTAAATAATTTTTATAGCTCTTTTTTATACCCCGCGGTTCGTTTGTAAAAAACACAAAAAAAGGAGGTTCACTTTTAACTTGTGTCACATAATTGATCTTTACATATTTATCACCGTATGCCGGAGGATGATGCTTATTAATCGCATATTCGAGAAATTCATTCAATACAGCAGTTTTTAACTGCTTTTTCCGTTCCTCATAAACGGCAAAAACCATATCCAACAGTTTATAAATGCGTTGTTTTGTCAGCGCAGAAATAAATAAAATAGGAATATAGGAAACATCTCCGACAGAATCAAGAATATCCAATTCGAATTGACGTGCTGTTTGAGTACTTTTTTCAATCAGATCCCATTTGTTCACACCAATAACAATGCCCTTTCCCTCATCGACAGCATGGCTGAGTATCTTTTTATCCTGGTCGGTTATCCCATCAACAGCATCTAAAAGCAAAACCGCCACATCACATCGCCTGATGGCGTTCAAAGTACGTACATTACTGAAATACTCAATGTTCTCATGAACACGTGC
>JAFGEC010000028.1 GCA_016931775.1 Candidatus Zhuqueibacterota bacterium
AAAATGGGTTTATCCGTGCTATCCGCCGGTCTGACGCTCGGACTGTTGACCCTGCCGTGGACGATCACTGCCAGCGAAGAGGCGCTCAAGACCGTCCCCATGTCGTACCGGGAAGGTTCCCTGGCACTGGGCGCTACAAAATGGCAGACCATCCGCACGAACGTACTACCCTATGCCGTGCCCGGCATGCTGACGGGGACAATCCTGGGACTGGCGCGGGCCGCAGGAGAAACGGCACCGATTTTATTTACCGGCGTCGCCTTCTTCTGGCCGGTTACAGCGGGCTTTCCCAAAGTACTGACATCACAGTTTATGGCACTGCCCTATCACCTGTTTATCATGTCGACGCAGCATCACGAGATAATGAAGGTCCGGCCGCTCGCCTACGGCACGGCGATGGTGCTTATTGTCCTGGTCCTGATGATGAATATCACAGCCGTTTTCATCAGATACCGGTTTCGTAAAAAATATAAAAGAGAATAATGAAAGAAATACATGGTGCCGAGGAGAAAATAGAAAACAAATGCAAGATAATATTATAACGACAAAAAATTTTTCCTTTTTTTATGGAAATTTTAAAGCTCTATCAGATATATCGTTGACCGTTCCCAAAAACCGGGTCACGGCGTTTATCGGCCCCTCCGGTTGCGGCAAATCGACGTTTTTACGATCCTTGAACCGTATGAACGACATCATCCCGGCCACACGTGTGGAGGGAAAGGTCACGTTTATGAATCAGGATATTTATGAAAAAAAGGTCGATGTCGTGCATTTACGCCGTCAGATCGGAATGGTGTTTCAAAAATCCAATCCATTCCCCAAATCCATATTTGAGAATGTCGCATACGGTCTGCGGATCGGCGGAATCAGAAACAAAACGGAACTTTCACATATCGTGGAGCATAGCCTGAAGCAGGCTGCATTGTGGGATGAAGTCAAGGACCGGTTGAACACCTCCGCCATGGAATTATCCGGCGGACAGCAACAGCGGCTTTGTATCGCCCGGACCCTGGCCGTCCGACCCGAGGTGATTCTCATGGATGAACCGGCATCGGCCCTGGATCCGCTTGCGACACAAAAAATTGAAGATTTGATCTTTCAATTAAAATCAGATTACACCATCGTCATCGTCACCCACAACATGCAGCAGGCATCACGGGTGAGTGACATTACCGCCTTTTTTTACCTGGGTGAATTGATCGAAGTCGATCATACGGAAAAAATGTTTACCAATCCCGGTAACAAAAGAACCGAAGATTATATCACAGGAAGATTTGGTTAATTTTAACGAGGCAAATATAAAAATGCAGGCAAATTTTGAAAAAGAACTGGAAAAACTAAAACGAATCATCAACCAAATGGCCGATCTGGTGGATATCCAGGTCGAATATGCCATAAAAGCGCTGATTGAAAGTGACATTGCACTCTGCAAGGTTGTAAAGGGCCGGGATAAGGAAATCGATGCCTACGACAACTTAGTACAGGCCCAATGTGAAAGCCTGTTCGCCCTGTTTCAGCCCGTGGCAATCGATTTACGGTACATCATGGCCGCCATGATGGTCAACAATCAACTGGAGCGCTGCGGTGACATTGCCGTCAATATCGTGCAGCGGGTCAAACGGACCATCGATTACAAGAACCTGATCGAGGAATCTAAAATTCTCGAAATGGCGGAGGGATCCCGCAAGATGGCGATGGATGCCATCGAAGCATTTTTAAACAGCGATGTGGATCTGGCCAAAAAAGTCATTTTTGCGGATGACGCGGTCGATGAGTATAACAAACAGATTTTTAAATATCTGATCGCCAAAATGCAGGAAACACCCGAATATATCGAACCCGGCGCCCATCTGATCGTCCTCTCCCGGCACCTGGAACGCCTGGCGGATCATGCCACCAATATCGCCGAGGATGTGATGTTTTTGGTGGAGGCAACGATTGTTTCGCATAATAAGAGTAAGCTGGAACAGGAATGAGAGATTGAGATTTACTGCAAGATCCGTGGGGATCACCCATCTGCCATGATGAAAGGTTGGATACTTATGGACGGCTCCGGCTACCCCGCACGTGAGGTGTCGGGGAATTTGGTTCTCGCATGATTGACCGGTACAATTCGGTTTCTTGGAAGGCGCTTATGCCCGCGGGATGATCGTACTCCGTGGTTAAACTGAAAAAATAAAGTTTTTAAAAAGGTGATTCTGGATGAAAATTAGGGGGATACAATGTGTAAAACCTCAGTTTCGGGTGGCACAGGATAGGTGCGACACACCTCCTTTTGCCAAATTTATGTGATTTTAATATTTGTAAGGATGTCGAGAGCCGGTGCGTCGCACCTATAAAAGTCCCCCCCGTTATTCACATATTACCACAATGTGTAATACCTCAGTTACGGGTGGGGCAGAACAGGTGCGACACACCTTCTTTTTCTAAGTCTATGTAATTTAATTATTTATAAAGATGTCGTGGGCCGGTGCGTCGCACCTTCCACCCATAACTGAGGT
>JAFGEC010000258.1 GCA_016931775.1 Candidatus Zhuqueibacterota bacterium
GCGTGCCGTGGTATCACCGACGATAATTTTATCACCTGCCTCAGGAGCTTTCCACGTTCCTTTAACAATCGACTTTTCGATGGGATCGGCGGGCAAAAAGGTACCCGCAATACGGGGCAATTGCAGTGCAAGACCGTTTGTAAAAGTTATTTCGTCACCGCTCTCCTGGGCAGCGCAATCAACGACAGCATACGGCACGAAAAACAGCATCAAGATGAGACAATTCATTTGTTTTATCTTTTTCATTGGAAAATCTCCATATTCTCAAGTTATTCCTTCTTTTCCGTTTTAACTACAAAACCGTCATCTGCAACATCCCGTTTCATCACTGTAAGCTGCTTGAACATTGATTTCATATCAACCATTCCCCCGATCGTAAACCAAACAACAACGACAGCAGAAACCAGCGCATAAATAATAACGTAATATTTCCAATAAGACAGCCATCTTGAATCCGGCACGTCGCGGCTCAAACCATAAATAGTGCCGATAATAAAAACAAGGGTCCAGCCGAAAATCCATACGTACGAAACAATATAAATGAATTTATCCCCCTTGGTAAATTCCTTCCCCATCCCCAGAACTTTCCAGCCTTTTGCCGGAACCGAATTAATCACTTTCATTTCTCCTTCAATGGCATATTTCCCCCGGTGAAGCAGTTTATCCATATCAATATCGTTTTTTCTATCGAGCAAAGAGACAATCACATATATAAGCGAAGCCCCAATGATGGAAAGTAACCAGAACCACTGGCCATTAATCGGAAAATCTTCAAAAATCGATGTCAGGACGGTTCCTAAAATAGCAATAGCAGATCCTGTACAAAGGGCACTCCAGGCAGCAGCCGTCGTCCCTCGCTTCCAATACAAACCGCCGATAATGACGGAACCTGCTCCACCGACAAAAATAGCACCAGTTACAGCGAAAAACAGATAAATATTTTGCGATTGTCTGAAAAACAGACTAAATAAAAAGATAAACACAGCCACCCCGATAATCGAAAGACGCAATATTTTCATATGTTGTTCAGCAGAGAATGGCTTTTTCCGAAAAGGCAAAATCACATCTTGAATAAGAATACTGCCCCAGGAATGAAGATAAGTATCGTGGGTACTAATAAAAGCGGACAACATCACTGCAGCAAATGCGCCGACTAAACCGGTCGGCAGCAGAAAACGCAACACCAGCGGAACACGGAGTTGGGTTTGTATTTCAGCAGAATCCACTGAGTCAAGAATAAAATTCACTTTTTCCGCAATCGGTAAAAAATCGGAATGATTCATCACGGTGATGGCAACAACCGGGACAAAAACCAGGAACAGATTCCTGGGATAATTTCGCCAGTTGCCCAATACTTGTGCCATCTTTGCTTCATGGGCACTTTTTGCAGATGAGTTATAAGCCTGAGCACCCTGCCAGGACATGAAATTATAAACAAAACCGACAAGACCGATAAAAAAATACCAGAAATTAAAATCATCTACCTGACTGGTTTTAAAAGGATTGATGAGAGAGGCCTGAGGATTTTGCTGAGCACTTAATAAGGCTTCAAAAATTTGCGACCAATCAATTGTAAAGAAAAAATACAAAATCAAGATGACAAAGACCGCATTCGTAAAAACACCTTGAATAAAATCAGCTACGATGACGGCGATCTGTCCACCGGAAAACACAAAAAACAAAGCGATACATAAAAGAAAAATCATCATCACAACATAGGTAGAGACTTCAACACCGAATACCGGAAAACTTGTCGGCAGGCCGGTATAGTAGATAAAAAAACGGGAGCCGACAGCAGGGAAAATCCCAAAATTAATAATACCGGAAAACCAGGCAAGGATTCCGGAGAAAACACGGAAATTCCGGCTGTAACGCATTTCAAAAAACTGAGCCAGCGTGAGGGCTCGGGTCTGCCGAAAACGATAAACAATCCAGCCGGAAACAGTGACAATCAATATCGACATAGCCATGGAAAGTTCCCACCATTTCATGCAGAAGCCGGATTTGTAAAAAACCTGAAATTCACCGACCACACTGATGGCACCCAGTACAGCCATGCCCATCGCCACACTGATGATATATCTTCCGGCGGTCCGTCCCGCAGCCAAAAAATCAGCGACACTTTTCATGAATTTTTTACTAAAGACAACGCAATAAACCATAAAGGAAAAAGCAACAAAAACGATCAGCCAGTCCACTAATTTTAAACTCAATGTGAAATCCCTCCTCCTTCAAGGCTAATAAGTTGCTATTTGGAGTTGGTTATTTTGGAAAACCAGACCCTGCCTTCGTTTGTAATATGCCACTCTGACTCACCCGTCATATTTTGCAGGATGGCCTCAAATAAACTCGGTGTCGCATAAATTTGGGGTGGCAAAAAACAATCTTTCACTTTCATATTCTTTAATCCAAGTTCCTCAATCTTATCTGTGAATTTTCCGGTGCTGTCATAAAAACTTTTCTCTCGATAGTAAATCTGACGCAATGCCCATTTTATATCTTCTTCAAACCGATAGTTAAACTCATCAACAGCTGAGCCGGCGATTTTATCAGAGAACTGGACAAATCCCCACATTTCCGGGTAATGCATATTGACAACACCCTGTGGCGACCAAACCCAATTGTCCTCAGGGAACGGTTTTCCGGTTTCAGGATTTATTATCTTTTCATATTTGTCGTTTTTAACTTCCACCTGCCATTCTACCCGGGAGAAATTGATCCGCCACTGATCACCAGCTGTCGGTGGCGCGTCTCTGTCCGCACATTCTTTCAAAACCGCCCAAGGCAAAGCAATTTCCAGAGTCCAGCCTTTGTCCTGGTCTCCAGGACGATTGATTGTGCCATTCACGTGAACATTCGATTGCATTCCATCGATATCCCAGTAAAAAACGGCCCTGCCTTCATCACGATATGGTTTATCGAGAAAGAGATCCCACTCTGTGCTGAACGCGTTGATTTCCAACTCATAATACCGATGTGTATCGCCATCGGGATCGATGAAAACTTCAAAATCATTGTCATAAAAAATGATCGAATCCCGTTTTTTCAAAGTCGCCCAAATATCCGGCTCTTGCATTTCAGCAAAAATATAAATATATAAATCATCCCAGAGCATTTTTACCCGGGTTCGAAAACGCGGTTTCGGTTTGAGGCTTCCTTCAATATCCACAAAATCGTGCGTCCATTCAGCGTGCTGCCA
>JAFGEC010000259.1 GCA_016931775.1 Candidatus Zhuqueibacterota bacterium
CCCTTAAATTCCGCCACTGGATATTTTTTCGTTTCCAGATAATTATCCCGCATATGCCGGTTTCGTAATCCGATACCGGTATCCAGTGAATTCAATTGAACTTGAAAATAAAATTCGTTTTCCCCGCTCGGATTTTTTTCATCAAATAAAGCATATCCGTCTATATCCTCTGTCACACCATCAAAATCTTCAGCAGGCGCATCGGATATAAACCTCACCTTTCTCTCTTGAGTTTTATCAACTTGAAATTCAGCAGCGGCCGCACAGAGAGAGTATAACAACAATACAGAAACGGCGCAATACTTCATGTTCATCTCCTTTTTATTTATTTAAAGCACCGGCATCAATCCATGCAATTACAGAATCGATTAAAGCATCGGCAAGTTTACCGGAGGGAGGCATAATTGAAAGCGCAGGATTGGACATCTTTTGCACTAAATAACTTTCTGTGCTGTTGGATGGAAGAACGAGATTCATCGAAGGATTCTGTTTGCTTTTTATCGAGACAAGAGAGGAATACGATATCCCGGTTTCCAAATTTAATTCCCCGGCAGGATTGCTCCCCGAATGGCAACCGGGTAATGCACATCGGGGCGTAAAAATCGATTTCTGGATGTCGCTCAGCTTGGCGCCTGATGGAGGGATTGTTCCGGTATTACATTCAGACACGATTTTTTCGGAACAACCCCACAAAGCGATACAGATTAAAAACACGGCAAACAATTTTCTATACAAATACAGCCTCCTGCAATATTATGAGCATTTGAAAGTATTATAATTATATTTAAAAATTGTTACTCAAATAATCAAGTATAATCCGGATTTTAATTTATGACTGCTTTATTTTCCTTAAACAGATGGACGCAGAATAGATACTGTATGCAAAACCTGGCTGAGTGATTCAATACTGTATGGTTTGACCAGAACTCCCTTAAATCCATATTTCTGATAATTCGCCATCACCGGATCATTTGAATATCCGCTGGAAACAATTGTGACAATATCGGGATGCCGTTCCAAAAACAAATTGTTAAGTTCAACGCCGCCGATACCGCCCGGAATGGTTAAATCCATAATGACAATATCGAATGGTTTTTCCGACCTCAATTTGAACAGTTTTATCGCCTCCTGACCATCGCGGGCAATACCTGCCTCATATCCTAAAAAATTCAGAGCATCCTTTGCAAAATCAAGAATTATCTGTTCATCATCGACAACCAGCACACGTCCCTGTCCATAAACCAGTTTCTGGTCGTTTTGAAAGTCGGATTTTAATTCTTTATCAGAGGCAGGTAAAAACACGTGAAAAGTTGATCCCTTTTGTACCTGAGATTCAACGGTGATATAGCCGTTATGATTCTTTATAATCGAAAAACAGGTTGCCAGACCGAGCCCGTTTCCGGTTTTTTTGGTGGTAAAATACGGATCGAAAATTTTTTTATGCAGTGAATACGGAATACCCCCTCCTTCATCCTGAATGGCAATTTTTATATATCGACCGGCCCGTAGCGGCAGTACGCTATCCTCATTGAGAGTAACATTTTCCGTCCGTATTTTTATACTACCACCTTTTGGCATAGCCTGATTGGCATTAATAACCAAATTGTGAATAACCTGACTGATTTGACCGGGATCGATTTCAACATTCCAAATATCTTTATAAATATAAAAAAGACAGCGCACATTCGACCCCCTAAGAGCAAACCGCGCGGATTCCTTTAAAATCTCAACTATAGATGCTGTTCTTTTTACCGGCGCACCCCCTTTGGCAAACGTCAATAATTGATGCGTTAGTTCTTTCGCCCGAATGGATGCTTGTTCCGCTTCAATTAACCTCTTTAGAACTTTTGCATCAACATTTTGATAACTCTTGGCCAGGGAAATGTTGCTGAGAATTCCGGTTAGGATATTATTAAAATCGTGGGCAATGCCGCCGGCGAGAACACCAATGGATTCAAGCTTGTCAGCTCGGATTAATTCCTCTTCCCGTTTTTGTTGCTGACTAAGATCTTTAATGGAAATGAGCAAAACAACCGATGAATCACTCCTGACTGATTGAATGGTTAAAATACTGGATTTTTCGACTCCCTTATTTATGAGTGTCGTTTTATAATCTCTTATAATCTTATTTTCGTCGATCCTTGCAGTTAATTGAGCCCATTCATCCTGGCTGTTGAAAAAATCTTTAAACGTCTTACCTTTGATTTTTTGCCGTTCCAGACCAAATAACTCGATGAAAGCTCTATTATAATCAAATACCGTACCGCTCAAAGAAACAACGAGCATCGCTTCGGCGGCATCGTAAAAAAGACTGCGGTATTTTGCCTCATCACTGCGGAATCGCTTTTCGCGGTAAACGCGTTCGATAAACCCTGTCATTGCCATACCGATTTTCTCGAGTAATCTTAATGTGTCCTGATGAATAGGTAAAGATTTGATTGACTCAAATCCAAGAAACCCGATGATCACACCTTTTTTCGAAATCGGTATCAGTATCAATGATTGACAATTAAAAATATCCAGAATTTCTTTTTCTTCCTGAATGGACGGATGCAGGATTTTGAGCGAATCCATTTTTATCTTATCCCGAATGGCGTATTGGTCCTTCTCCCATATATCAATAAATTTTTCCAAGTTTGAAGAAATTTTTTCAGGATGCCACTCGTACTTGGCATTGATATCTTTTTTTGACGTGATAAGAAAAAGATGGCCTCGATCGAATCCCGCAAATCCACATATGGTATGCAGAATCCGAATAAAAATCTCCGAACTGGGCCGAGTGAAAAGTTTGACCAGTTGAACGATAAATTTTTCAAGTTTTAGTTGTTTTTGCAGAGCAAGTTGCATTCGTTCGCGGTCTTGCTCTCGAGCGATCGTGACAGCAAAAAACCGCAGCAGCCATTTGTCCTCTTTGGATAAAGTTACGGGGTGTGCGTACCCGATACAAATAATTCCGACCTTAACCTGGGACGAATAGATAATTTTACACGCAACGGATACCAGTTCATCGGTTTTATAGTGCTCCAGATTATTAATAATAAGAATTTTGTTTTTATCATTATAATTGTACAAATCATCACAAATACTGTCCCACAATGACTCCGATACGACTGTCTTTGACCGGTTCCATACGGCTTTGGTCACTAATTTATGATTCATCTCACTTTTATAAATGGCACACACGCCATTAATCATTTCGCCGCACAGGGCGACAAGCTGAACAGTATTTTGCTGGGGAGGACCAACCAGGTCGGCTAAAAACGTATTAAGTTGTTCGAAACGATTTGGAGCATTCATGGTTTACTGCTTTTTTTAAAAATACGAGATATCAACATCCGACAAGGGTATATTCCGAGATATTGGTCACAGTATAATTCAGGAGAAAAATCACATCCGTACAGCCGTAATTCCAAGATTGTACCCTGTGTTGCAGGCACGCTCTATTATATGATATAAAATTAAGGGAAAAATGAAAAATAAAAAAGTAAATATTTATTAATTGCCGATCTCTCAACATCCGAAACGGTCAATCCTCGTCGGAAGCGCGTAATTTTGAAAAGAAACTCAATTTCTTTTTTGATGGGAATTCCAGAATAAAACTTTGATCCCGGAAGAAAAACAGATCACCGATGGTCAAACCGATCTGACGCCGCAGAGGTTTCCAGTTTTCCCGGTAAGATTCCGTATCCACTTTTGTGCCGACTTTGTCCTTGTGAACCAGCAGCACTCTTTCTGGAAATTTTCGATCGATAAGAAAAGGTGAATGGGTCGTATATAATAACTGATTTTTTAAAGACAAATCTTCCAAAACTTTGATCAAATCTTTCTGACCGGACGGATGCAGGTGAATCCCCGGTTCGTCTATCAGAAAAATATATTCATTTGTGCGGCCTTCGAATGTTTGTGTAATCAGGTTGACATAAAACGAAAGGTACCAACGAAATCCTAGACTCCGAGAATCCGGGGCATCCAGAACGGTGGTATCGTCGGCAAAGTCAATATATAAAACGCGTCCGTTTACCGACAATTTGACCTCGATGCTGGATTCCTGAGACCAAACTCGCCGGATTTGTTCCGTAATAATCCGGCTCGCCTCTTCAGACGCCCGCCGGCCGCGGGAACTGTCCTCAAAAATAAGATCGTAGTCTTCGATCCCGCCGATTTTTAAAAGATTTTTCTCTGTACTGAAATCCGTATTATTACTGACGAGACTGTCAAAATCGACCTTGTTTTTTAACAGAGGGATCTCACTAAAATACACTATTTTGGGCAATGTCGGCAGAACCTTTTTTACATCGACCGTATCCACCTCCTGATTGTCGATAATAAGGTGATAATCAGTCACTTCAGATCCGTCTCTGCGTATCTGAAAACTCTCAACATCCTTAAAAACTTCGGAAACCTGAATCAGGTTCCTTTTGTTTTCCTTGGTTATGCCTGAAAATTCGACCGTAATTTCAGGACATTTTCCCATATAATAGTGATTAGAATATTGGCACGTCAAAGAATTGTC
>JAFGEC010000260.1 GCA_016931775.1 Candidatus Zhuqueibacterota bacterium
CGACATATCAAGTAAAATTATTACGGTATAACGATTTGGCTCACTTGCAAAACCGCTACGCTAAAACTGAAATAATGCTCTTTACTTTAACTTTACTCACAGAACTCGATTTGAAACAAGGCGGTTTTGTTAAGTGCAGCCAATTGTTAACAATTTATTGATGGATATTATCTCTGCAACCTGCTTTAAAATAGTATTTTATGTCATTTTTGTAATTGCATCATATCCGGCATTTTTTTCAAACTTTTTCTACTCTTCGAATGGGATTGGCAATACGTATTTCCAGCTTCTAAACGTTCACCTAGAATTAGTCCACTATGAAGAAAATAATGAGTCGAACAGTCGAGTCAGTATATTATGTGTCCACCCGTTTTTTCGTCAAACATTCAGAAAATCATTAACGAATTGACATCCGCCGATAAAATGTCATTTTAAAAAACACATAAAAAAAAATTCTACACCTGATTGACACGTCCAAGATGCGGAATTCGCCTCAGTCATGATGCGGAGCGCCGGAAAGTCGGGTATCCACGCACCATGTCAGAATTGTGAACGAACGCCGGCACCTCTCCTCGAGCGTGGACACCAGTTTGATTTAAATGCCATACTGACCTGCAAAAAACTTTATTTTTCGAATTTTATTGTTCGGATATTTGGTGTGTACAAAACAAAAGCCCGGGAAGAACATGATATTTTGATCCATTCTCACCGGATTGTTCCGATTAAATTCCCACTTGGTCTTTTTATCCCTTTTAAAATAGTAACTATAATAGAATTAAAAGTCAAATACAATGACCAGAGACCAAGAATTGAGGAGTACGGTTCCGGTGCACCTTCAAGTGTCTCGGGCGAAAAGCATTAGAGAACCACATCCTACAATTATTTCAATAAAACCATCGACCTCGTTAATGTACATGAATCCGACTGTACCTTGATAAAGTAAATACCGGATGGGACCGGTTGCCCGTATTGGTTGCGGCCATCCCATTCCACACGGTTTTGCCCCGCTGAAAGATATACATTCAGTAATCGTATCACGAATGATCCGTGAATATCATAGATATCGGCGCAGATTTTCGTTGGAGTGTTGATATAAAACGGAATAATGGTCGATGTGTTAAAAGGATTGGGATAGTTCTGCCCGAGCTGGAATATTTCCGGTGTTTCGATTTGGGAATTTTTCACCCCGGTTGTCTGCACCACGACAGGCCCATGCTCATCGACCGATCCATCCAGATGGACGCAGGTAAGTTTATAGTATAATGGACCAATATCAACTATTTTATCCTCATATCGATAGGATGCGCCGGCAGTTGCGCTTCCCTTTGCCGGTACCATTTGGCTGTTGATTTTTTGATAATCCGCCTGACCGGTCGTGCTTCTCAGTATATTGAATCCGGCTATGTGGATCTCGGATTCGGTTGACCATTGTAAATACACTACATTGTCAGAAAATTGGACGTCAAAATTTTTCAACGTAACCGGTATCGGCTGGCCGAAATAGCCAAAATCCAGGGTATTAATATTTGTATCAATGACTATTGCGGATTGTAACGGACTTGGTGTCGTGGGATTTAAATTGTACAGGACACCTCCTGGTAAGAAATTGACCGAATCCACTTCAATGGTGTAATTGCCGTCTATTATTTGTCTTGGTACGTACTGTTGTGTGACATTATTCCAGACCAGTACCGAACGGGGGCCCCAGACTGTAAATATATAATACCCGTTTGCATCGGTGGTATCCTTCCGCATCATATTTCCAGAACTGTCCAGTAAATTGAGAACAACCCCCGGTATGGCCGGTTCGCTGGGACCCGGTATCCCATCCTGGTTCAGGTCAAACCAGACCGTATCGCCGACGGCATACGGTGCCGGGAATGGCGGGGCATCCGGTCCAACCAGTGGAAAATTAAAACAGAATGCACTGGAATTATGCATATCAAGTCCATTTATTTACACATGATACAACCCTGGAGGTAAATTTTGAGAGATTTGATAATCCGCCGGTTTTGATGAATCTGTTTCGATGAGAAATTGTTCCCATTCCAGGTTACCGGAAGGATTGTTATTGGGGAAAACAGCACCGTCAGGCGTTGTGAGCGTGTAATAAACCGCGGGACTGCGTCGATATGCTACATTTCCGAAATCATCGGCAGGATTACCGATTCCCTTCGCCCCTTCCGAGGTCGCCTCGGTTGCCGTCGCAAAGGGAGGAATGACAGCAGGCGTATCCGTATCGTCCGTATCTGTTGTGCCGGAAAAAGTCGATCCGCAATCAAGATCACCATCCATCATCATAAGAAAAGAGACACTGACCGGCACATCGACATAAAAATCCCAGGTAGCATCGTATGTAGTCGGCAGGGTTTCCCAAATATTGCCCCCGGTGTTTCCAGGACCTAATCCCAGGTCGTAGGCCGTTGGGAAAAGAATATACATGTCACTCCATCCGGACAGGGCTGCAACAAAACCAAATCCTCTGGACATCATTGCCAATGGACCGTTTGAACGAATTTTAAACGCATTACAACCCGTGCTCGTCGGATTGGTGACTTCATAGAGAAACCGGTAATGATAATTTCCGGCGGGCGAAAGAGCCTCGGGTACATTGGGTAAAATGATGTTAAGCCAGCCGTTGTTGGGCATGGGATTTCCGATGTTGTCAAAAGCAGTACCGTTACTGCGCCATCTGCCCACCAAAAATGTTCCGGTTCCATTGGCAAGCGGGTCCGCATACAAACTGAAATCCGTCGGATTTGGTCCAGCATCATCCCAATTGCTGTTAACAGGGTCGACATCGTTAAAATCGCCGTCGAAAAGGCCGATTTCCAACTGCGCACTCGAAGACGGGGTGGAAATCATAATCTCGTATGCTTCATTAATAATATAACCGCTGATTCCTGGGCCGGGCCGGGTTTGTAAAAAGCGGCCGTCGGTGATATCGCCGGTGGGTAAATAAGAATATTGGCTATAGCTGCTTTGCGAGAATAATACGAGTAGCACCAGCAGAGACAGTGCCAATACCAAATACCGTTTACTGGTTTTCATCTTCTCCCCAAAAAATTTATCATATGTCAATAGTTATTGATATGATCACTTCTTGTTCAATTTTGTACGTGCAAAAGATGAGGGGAAAAGTTCCCTCTGCTGTGCTCCCTTCATTAAAAAGTAGATAATATTTTCACAAAAAGCAAGTGTCTATTATTACAGGATGCAATATGATTTTTTTCATCGCGCAGAAATATCAGCCGGAATCACAGCGAAATAATAAAAGGACAAAACCGCATATCAACCTTTAAATTACTTAAAAAAATTCCATCATCCCGACGGATAAAAACGGTAAATATGTAATCAACAGAACCCAGATCAGAAACAGAAACAAAAACGGCAATACGGTTTTCCATATATTCAACAAAGGTTGTTTGAATCGCAGGGATGCTAAAAAGAGATTCAAACCGATGGGTGGTGTTAAATATCCCAATTCCAGGTTGGCTAGAAAAATGACGCCAAGATGCACCGGATTTATACCAAATGCAAGTCCGATCGGAACAATGAGCGGCACAACAATGACGATGGCGGAATAGATATCCATGACAGCCCCGACGAACAAAAGAACAATATTGAGCACAAGCAAAAAAACGTATTTGGAGCTGATATACTTTGTAACCCATTCAGTCGCATGATACGGAATCTGCATGTCGACCATATAGGACAGAAATCCGGATGCCAGGCCGAGTACAATCAGCAAAGCACCGGAGAGGATGGAGGCCTCAACAAGAGTTCTCGGTATTTGAGTTTTGAAATTCAATTGCCGATGGAAAACGGTTTCCAATAATATTGCCCACAAGGCGGTAAATGCCGCCGTTTCAACCAGAGTAAAAAATCCGCCGAATAATCCGAAAATGATCAAAAATGGAAAAACAAGATCTCCCTTGGCCAGCCAAACAGACCTTACGGCTGCTTTGAGATTAAAGGAGGTTTTAAACTCTCTTTTTGATCCTTTAAAAATACTCATCACATTTACAAAAACGACCAGCAGTATGCCTGGAACGAATGCCGCGATGAATAGCTTATCGATGGCTACGTGTGCATAGACACCATAAAGAATGACAGGGAGACTGGGTGGAAACAGTAATCCAAGTGAACCCGATGATGTGAGCAATCCAATACTGAATTTTTCTCCATAATTCGCTGAAATAAGAACAGGAAGCAACAAACTGCCCAAAGCAAGAATGGTGACACCGGACGCGCCGGTAATGGCGGTAAAAACGGCACAGCCCAACACAGTCGCCAGCGCCGGACCTCCGGGCAACCAGCTCGTCCATGCCAAAATCAGATTAACGAGCCTCTTTGGGGCACCACCGGCAGCGAGAACTGTTCCCGCGAGAGCAAATAGGGGAATGCTCGGTAATATCGGCTGTGTCATAATTCGATATGTTTCAACCGGTAAAGCCGCTATGGGAATATCTGCAGCGTAAAACAACAAACATCCGACCCCACCAAGCAAGGCATATATCGGCATTCCAATTAACGCAAAAAAGATGACAGCAACAAGGAACGTAAGAGTTAATGGCAATTTAAGAACGTCCGGGGCGGTGAGAAAGATCAAGCAAACAATGGCTGCAATTCCCAAAATAAAAAGGCGTGTGCGTAAATTTTTAGTGTAGGCGGATATGGTTACCCAGCCCATTAAAAGAAAAGCCCCAGGCATGACGGCCTGTGCCAACCACAGAGGTAACCACCCGGCTATATTTTCAGGGCTATCCATCTGAAACCGAACGAGAATCATTGACGCCAAAGCCAGGAAAAAAAGAATTGACACGTTTAGAGAACAGAGAATTGAAAAAAGTTTTGTTAATGTGACATGTTTTTCGAAAATTTTTAATATTCCGATCGACAGGTGACGTTTCTGTATTGAAGTCAATACTCCGGCCGACAATCCCAGCCAAAGCACACAATGCTGTACCCAGTTGCCGGCCCCTGAGATGCTAAAGCCGCCCAATTTTCTTCCGGCGGCCTCGACAAGCGGTATACTCAGCATAGCCGCAAAGAAAATCAGGCACAGAAAAGAAATAACGTGGAATAAAAACCGGTTGTTTTCCGGTGTTGATTGATCGACCTGAAGGTCTAAGCCTTCATTGAGCTGCATTTAATTCTCTGCTTTCTGAAGAAATCCTGACAGCAATATCGAACCACTCCTTGGGAATCATGGTTCTCAGTAATGGGTAACATAATTCCATAACATTCCGCCAGTTCTGAACCTGATCTTCGCTTGGTTTGGCCAGCACCAGCCCTCTTTTTTCCATTTCAACAACAGCCTTTTCCTCCAACTCGCGTATATCAGTCTGCAGGCGTTCGCCATACTTGACGGATATCTGCTCGAGTTCAACACGGATATCGGCAGGAATTTGCTCCCAGGCCTTTTTGGTCACGATCGTGGCACCGATCATCGGCGCCCACGGCATATCCACCATATAAGGTGTAAAAACAAACCATTGACTTGCCAGCGCCAGGACTGCTGTTGAATTAAAGGCATCGATCATACCGGTTTGAAGTCCCATCAGGATATCACTGGGAGCAAGGGGTACAGCGTTAAATCCGGCCTTTTTCCACATATTCACCGTACGGTCATCCCCCTGTGTGACAAACAATTTTGATTTTTTCGCCGATTCCACCGACGGATCCGGCGATGGTCCAAAATACCTTACCCACCCGGCATCGCCCCAGTTGAGTAAAATAAATCCCTTTTCTTCCAATGACTTTTTAATCTCAGGACCTAATGCTTCTCGAATTTTATCCAGTATCTCCCATGAATCCACCACCATAGGTATAACGAGCACATTAATCCCCTCATCAATGTGAGCGAGGCCGCCATTGCTGACAGCAGCAGCTTGCAATTGGCCGATCCGCATTTTCCTTATCATATCCTGCTCATTACCGGCCACGCCTCCCGGATAGATACGAAGCTCGACCAGACCGTTGCTGGCCTGTTTCCATTCTTCCCCCATTTCCTGCAGGATGATATGCCAGGGCGAACCACTTGGCGCTATCGTGGCGATTTTTATTGTCACTTTACTCGCGGCAAATCCATTGCTAAAAGTCATAAATTGGAAAATGGCAATTATCAAAACAGAAATAAAAATTTTCCGGTTAGCAGTAGAATCCATAGTTTTTATGAAAAACTTTTTTAACCGAGAAGACCTGTCTGCATAGCGCCATTTACACTTGTGGTGAAGTTTCTGGTTGATGTTCATAAACATTTGCATTATTTTAAACCTTTTTATTAACATTTACTCAGGCAAATTGATAAATAAATGATCCATATTATTTAACAGAAATGCCGCTTTTTGTTGTGCCAGTATATTGGCCAGTCGATTTTCCTGATATTTATCGACATCAAAAGCCAATACCTCATCCAGTAATTTTTTGAATCGTTGATAATCCTGTTGTGAAACACAAACGGATTCTGCGAAAGAAACCATCGGACCAATCGATCGATTTTGATTGAGCTGCATGGCTCGATTAAAGTGATCTTCGGCCGACTGTCCTCCTTTAAAAGCGATGAAAAATTCGTGCAGGGCACCATTATGCCAGGCTTCATCGAGTTCGAGTGCACGCTCCATTAACGCCGTTATAATAGGCAGATCTCCAACGAGAGACATGTCGTCCTTTGCCATCGAAAGCGCCGAAGCCCAGGCAGCGCCGGTCCAGTAGAGCGCCGGTACATCTTTTTTTTGAGTGACACTGACGGCCTCGAACGGATCGAGTATCAATTTGTCATAAAAATCCCGGTATCGTATGTTGAGAACACGTAATCCATATTTTTGTGCACGCAGAAAGAGCTTTTTCGCCCGTTCTTTTTGCTTTCTTGCTGAGGTATAATTTGTGTATTCCATCTCATTGGCAGGCATAACAACAAAAGCATGTGCATACTGCACAAAACCTGCAGCGGTGGAAATGAGGAGATTTTCATTCTCTGGGGCCGACTGCAGCAGCGCTTCCATGGTTTTGAGGGCAAAAGGAAGGGCTTCTTTAACCAGCTCAGGATCATCATCCGTTGCGAAAACACTTGAACTGCTTTCAGAAAGAGAATTGGCAATCGTATTGATCGCTATCCTTCTCATAGAGCAACCAGAGATTATCAAAAAGATAAATAAAAAGACAAACGATCGGAGATATCGTCCGTTTTGCCTCTCATTGGATTTGCCCGGTAAAACCTGGTCACCTGATGAGAAAACGGATTTTTTAGGCAAACTGCCGAACAAATTGATCATTTTGTTATTTTTTATCATCAAAAAATCCTTTGGTTCCCCCGGGTGGCATTGGGCACTTTAAAAGCGGCCACCAAGGTGATGATTTATTTTAACCTTTTTTCTAATCTTTTACAACCTTTTTTTTGACTAATTTAGGATTTGACGTTGATTTCAACCGATCACCTTGTACCGGTAACAGTTTTTAGATGTATGTTGTGCGTTAGCCAATTATTCAAGATATAGTGCGGTTCTGACGCCCCTTTAAAAGTCTTTTTCGAGAAGAATGATGGAACCGTACCCTGCAACTTGATAATCTCGAAAAAGTTTCACCATTACACTTATCAGTCAATAACAAGTTGCGCTTCCCGGCTGGTGACGGATCCGGCACGGTTCTGAACTAGAACCGAATAGCCGGCCACAGCACTCTTTTCGGCATTCGGAATTGTAAGAATCGATTCATTTTCGCCGTTCATCGGTTTATCATCCTTCAACCACTGAATGCTGGCTTCAGGAATCGCCGCAACTTTGACTTTGAATTCTGCTGTCTCGCCTTTTCTGACTTTTACCTTTTCCGGTTGTGATAATAAAACCGGAGCCATTTCGGGTGTCCAGCCTCCAAGAACATTGGTGGGATTGCTGTAATCGGCAATGATCTCGGCGTCTTTTTCCTTGATCAGTTGCCTTGAAATGGGGTGCCGCCTGCTCACATCAACCGGTTTACCATCGCTTAAATTCACACTGTTGTATTCCCAATAGTGAATATTGGATGTCGCATTGCCCTGGATACCCCACCCTTCGGGACGAATGCCGTCAAGTGCAC
>JAFGEC010000261.1 GCA_016931775.1 Candidatus Zhuqueibacterota bacterium
CCTACGGGTTCCTTCGGTTATCCTGAATGAGTATTCATCACCTTATTCAGGTCCCTTTTCTGTCCTAACAATGGGGAGCACCTCCTTGTTTTAGTACTAATCTTTCGTTTTGAATTATGTTTTGTATGCAAGTTTTTTTATCTGGATACAAAGAAGTATTATCATTTTGCAACCATTCGAGAAATACCAAATTTTCTTTCCTAATCAAATCCTCAATGACAGATTTTGCGGTTTGGCTTAAAACAGCAGAAAGATTCTTTTTATCCTTATTTTTAAAATAAAATGAATATAGTACTCCGTCGTAAAAATCCTCATAAAGTTTGGGATAAATTGCTTTAATATCGACAAAATTATCATCAACTTTACTTGCAATGACAACATTAATTATTGAAATATTCAAATCAATTTTGTCAATTAGTTTAACCCAGCTTAAACTATTGGCTGAAAAAATAGGATTATTACAGTTTATATAAAATAAAAAATTGGTCCAAATATGCTTAATTATTGCTGGAAGAGAATCGGACCAAGTAGAATCTTTAGTTATGGAAAAAAGGCATAACAATTGATAGAACTGGTAAGCAATTTCTAATTCATCATTTTTATTTATATTTTTAAATATTGACAAGGTGAATTTATCTGCTTGGTTTGACCCAATTTCTTCAAGAATCGAAGTTATAAAAGCATTTTTTAATTTTGCAATAACATCTTCTACAATGTTATTGAAAAAAATTACTCTATAGATCAATCTAATTCTTTCTAATAAAGAAATTTGCTCAATATTTTCAAATAAGAATAAAATTATTGAATTTGGAATATTTTTTTTCAACTCTGTGTTGATGACTTTAATAATAATATCAGTATTCTCATTAGTAAAATATTTTTCATTAATATATACATTATCCTTAAACATAATGTGAAACAATATTTCTTTTTCACAATTTTCTAAATTCTCATCTGCATAAGTGTCAATTATCTTTTTTAATTCAAGTTGAATTGCATTGGATAATGTTTGCTTTGAGATACATTTTAGACATGCATTAAGAAATGCTATCCTATTTAAACCTGATAAACCATAAATCTCATTGTGCAACTTTGTATTCCCTTTTTGAATTAATTCGAAATAGTAATTATAAAAATTTCGAAATAATGAACCACGACCGATATTTAATTTTAACATATACTTTTCTAATTCCCCCTTTTTTTCATTAACTAAAAGGCTATTCTCAAAATGTGTAAAAAAGAAATTTAAATTTTCATTTTTAGCTTCACCGTTTTGCCCCGTTTTTAATAATGAGAACATAGCCTGAATTGCTTTGTTTTTCATATTTAAGGAAATAACTTTCTGATTTTTATAATTATAATCAATAAAGTACTTAGTTTTATCTTTATACTCATAAAATTCGTTCTGATAATTCCGTATGTTACCCAAATAAAACTTGTTATCTTTTTGATTGATTGACAAATTATGAGTTTGAATAAAAGAGATTATTTCATTACAAAAGGAAGTGGTTCTTTGTATATCTCTATTTAGAAAAATAAAAATATCATCAACATACCTAAAATATCTTTCAGAATTTTCAATATTTTTCTCAATAAATTGATCCAATTGAATTAAATAAACTTCTGCCAAATATCTAGCAAAAGCAGGACCTTGTGGAACACCTTTATTAGAAATCGATTTACAATAAGAAATAAGTGTTTTACAAATAATGAAATATCTTTTTCGTGATAGTTCATCGAGGCCCTTTAATTTCTGTTTAAGTCCATTTGTTGTTCCATCAAGTAGTTTCCTTTCTAATCTATCTAGATCAATTTCTGAATAAAAAGATTTAATATCTAATTTAATAACATGATAATTTTTAAAATCTGGATTGAATATAATTTTTTCTAACCCTTTAATATAAATATTCCATTGTTTTAACCATGGCTCAAAAATTTGATTATCTGCAAAGTTATTGCAAAACTTATAACCATAAGAATTTGTTGACCATTCTGTGTAAAAAAGGCTATTGAGAATTTTGATGAATACTGTTGTTAAAATTTTATCTGCAGTAGAAAGACTTACTAAATATCGTTCTTTATTCTCTTCTTTGCGCTTAAATACATAATAACTATCAATTTCTTTTTGATTGTCCCGATGATACAAAAATCTCTTAATAAATAGCTTTGGATTTAATTGTTCTAATTCTTCAATTTGAAAGGCTAAATCGACCTCATCATTATATTTTATATAATTAATTTGACTTTTTAGTATTTGGTTAATATCCTCTTCCCATATCTCAAAAATTTCTTCAGTCAATGTTTCAGTGTCAATACTTGTAATTAATTCGATAGGTGTTTTAAATACGAAATTATTCTTTTTCAAATCGCAAGGGCAATTTAATTCTGAAAATTCAGCCCTAAAATATTGACATGTCAAAGGATACAAATTTAGTCTATTTAATTTTTTTTCAGTTAAATTTTCTTTAAAATTGGGTAATTTTGAAAATAATTCCTTTAATAATTTTTTACCATAATATCTATCATTTTTTATTCTAAGTCTAATTAGTAATCCTACAAAAAACAATCTTTCCTTTTCATTTAAATTACTTTGAATGTCATTTTTTGAAGCGTTAAAATATTTTTGAATAATTGGTTTAAGAACATTACACTTTTCTAAATCTTCGAGTATTTTTTCAAGATCGAGTTTTTCATTTAATGTTGGTTTTCGTGTTTTTAAATAGCTATTTATTTCTTCTTCTTGTTCTTGTCTAAGTTCAATATTTAGAACTGATAAAAGATTTTCCGATTTGTTAATTACATAAGAATTTAAAATTTGGAATTGATTGTGAAGAAAATTTTGTGACAAAGTTTCAACATTGAAATTAAAACTCTTATCAATATTTGAACTGTTAAAAAGAAATGAGTAATATCCTGATTTTTTATGCAAAGACAACGGTAACTTAACACCAAAACCAATTTTTCCATTTTTGTAAGAACTTTTTGGAAACTCATCCATTGCAAAAATTGAATCATCAATATTGAAATTGGAAATATCTTTGATTTTTTCAAGAATTTGTCTTGCAAGATATCCTTTAATTGGTTTATTTAAGATTATCCATACATGAAAACCTCTATTTCCAGAAAATTCAATTAAATTGTTTATTCCAATATTTTTTAAATTCTCACAAAAGTTTTTTACTATATTTAGTAGAGAAATATGATATTGAGCATGGTTGCTTTTATAAATAGAGCTTTCATAAAAACTCTTTTTTATATCAAAATCAAAACAAATCCACTTAACATTTTCACCTATAAATTGATATGATAAAAAACTTTGCTTTTCTCTTATCATTCTTATTATTGTTTCTTTTGTTATAGGTCTATAAATAGTATTATATCCAGAACTAATCTGTTCTGCATAAACATCTTCGTTTCCAACAAAATATTCAAATAATTTGTCAACTAATATTTCTAACACTTTCTCTCCTGGCCTTTCCAAATATGATAGATGGAAAATTTTCAGTATCTATTATTTTTTTAAATAAATTCCTAAACTGCCTAATAAACTAAACATAAACTATATACAAGGATAGTATATGTATCAACAATTAAAAAAGGGTGACCTTTTGGCCACCCGTATTATAAAAAATTTTTCTTTAAATGTCAAGAATATTGTTCAAATGTACACCAAAAAATTACTCCTTTGGCTCCTCCATATTCAGCAGCTTGAGCAGCCGTTCATGCGTATTCTTGGGAACGTTTTTATCTTCCAAACACCTGAATAAAGCCACCATATTGCGCATGGATGTAAGTTGGGTGCGGCAGTTTTCACATTCGTCCAGATGTTTTCGAATCACTTCGCAGGTCTCCGAGTTGATATCCTCGGCCAGCTCATCGCAGATTTGCTTTAGAATTTTTTCACAACTCATTAAAAAATCCCTTTCTATTTTACCGTAAGAACCGGACACTCGGCCTTGCGCACAACCCGGTCTGCGATACTCCCCAATACAAATTCTTCCAATTGTCCCGTACCTCGGGCGCCCATGACTAAAAGATCCATGTCTTTTTCCAGTTCGTAAGCCGCAATACGATGGGCGACACCGCCTTCCAATACGTTTCGTTTGATAGTAATACCTTCAGGTATTTTTTCCGATAAAAACTTGTCGATAGCAGCCAGCGAACGCTTGCGCAAATCCGGCAGAAGGTCGAACAACGATGTTTTACCGCTGGCGTAATATGCCGGATGGATACTGTCATCCACCACATGAACCACATGGAGCTGACCCGCTCCGTCTGGAAAAAGCTGCAGGGCAAAATCCAATGCCCGTTCGCTGGAAGGAGAAAAATCCGTAGGCACCAATATCTTTTTATATCCCTCCCGGATATCACGCCGTGTGGGATCTTTGCAGCTGCTTAACACCGGACAAGGTGCATAATGGATCACTTTTTCGGCGATACTGCCCAGTAAAAAACGGCTCACGGCATTGCGGCCGTGTGTGCCCATGGCGACCAGATCGATCCCGTGCTCCTGGATGAAATCTAAAATCTCCTCCGCCGGCGAAACGCCCCTGCGGACCTCGTGGTGAACGGTGATATCATAATCATGCCGTTGTTTTGCTCTTTTCAAATGTTTGTCGGCTGTCGATACCCGTTGATCGTAATATTCTTCGATATCGGGAAATTTGTGTTCGGGGTGGTATGGATCGTCATCATGCAAAGCGACCACATGCAACATAGTCAGCTCGGCTTTGAAAAATTCCGCCAGCAAACACGCATGGGCAAAAGCAAAATCGGCGCTGTCGGAAAAATCCGTGGGAAACAGTATTTTTTTTATTTGCGGCATGATCCCTTTACCAAATTTTAAATAATGGATAGCTTAAAAAAAAATCAACCAAAAAGCAAGCTTTATTTTGCATATCTTGTTCATATTTATTACATTGTAAATTCGAAAAAAAGCGAGGTACTATGCAGGATTACGAAATTACAGAAAAACAACAACTTGCGCCGCAGGTGACGCAATTTGAAGTATATGCTCCGGATATCGCGGCCAAACGGCAGGCCGGACAGTTTGTTATCATCAGGATACGTGAAAACGGTGAGCGCATTCCCCTTACCATCGCCGACGCTAATGCGGAAAAGGGCACTATTACACTCATTTCCCAAAGCGTGGGTAAAACCACCAAACAACTGGCCGAGATGAAACCGGGCCAGCGGATTCTGGATATTGCCGGACCACTCGGTAAGCCCACCCATATCGAAAAAGTGGGCACTGTGGTCTGTATTGGCGGCGGAATCGGTATCGCTCCCCTGCATCCCATCACCCAGGCCATGAAAAAAGCCGGCAATTATATCATCACCATTCTTGGCGCACGAACCAGCGAACTGGTTATTCTCAAGGATAAAATGGCCGATTTAAGTGATGAGGTGATTATTACCACCGACGACGGCAGTGAAGGACTAAAAGGCTTTGTCACCACCGCACTGCAAACCCTGATTGATTCCGGCAGACCCATCGATCTGGTCATTACCATCGGACCCTCGATCATGATGAAAATGGTCGCCGAGGTGACTCGCGGCAAAAATATTCCCACCGTCGCCAGTCTCAATACCATTATGATTGACGGCACGGGTATGTGCGGCGGTTGCCGTATTACAGCCGGTGGAAAAACCCAGTTTGTCTGTGTGGACGGCCCGGAATTTGACGCTCATCAGGTGGAATGGGATGAAATGATCAAACGGCTGGGTACTTATCGTGAGCATGAGTGCCGGGCGGATCAACGTTACGTCAAGCAGCAAAACAATTAGAGGAATTCAATGAAGACAAAGGAACGGCTGGCTATCCCCCCCGTGCACATGAAAGAACAGGATCCGCGGGAACGCATTAAAAATCAAAAAGAAGTGCCGCTTGGTTATACATCAGAGCAGGCACGCCGTGAAGCATCTCGGTGTCTGCAATGCCGTAAGGCCCCCTGTGTGTCCGGTTGTCCGGTGGGCATCGACATCCCGGGATTTATTGAAAAGATTGAAAAAGGTGATTTTCAGGCCGCTATTTTAAAACTGAAAGAGAAAAATGTCTTGCCCGCTATATGCGGCCGGGTCTGTCCCCAGGAAGAGCAGTGCCAGCTGCCGTGCACGGTGGGTAAATCGCGAAAATCCGTTGAAGAGTCCGTGGCTATCGGCAAACTGGAACGATTCGCCGCCGACTGGGAACGGCAAAACGGCAATGTTATCCTGCCCGACATTCCCCCAAAAACAGGTAAACGCGCTGCCGTTATCGGAAGCGGTCCCGCAGGCCTGACCGTGGCCGGCGATCTCATTAAACTGGGCCACGGCGTTACGATTTTTGAGGCCCTGCATAAACCCGGCGGTGTTTTGACCTATGGTATTCCCGAATTCCGGCTACCGAAAGAAATCGTCAATTCCGAGGTCGAGTATCTGAAAAAATTGGGCGTAGAGATTAAGTACAATTATATTATCGGCAAGATAAAAAGTTTGGTAGAATTGCTGTCTGAATACGATAGCGTTTTTATCGGTACAGGCGCCGGATTGCCCAGTTTTTTACGTATCGAGGGTGAAAACTTGCTCGGTGTTTACTCTGCGAATGAATATCTCACGCGCGCCAACTTGATGCGGGCTTTTGATCAGGACATTTCCGACACCCCCATTTTGCGCGGCAACCGGGTGGCCATTGTGGGAGGCGGCAATGTGGCGATGGACGCGGCGCGGACCGCACTGCGCCTGGGTGCGGAAAAATCCATTATTGCCTACCGCCGTTCTGAAAAGGAAATGCCGGCGCGTAACGAAGAGATCGAGCACGCGAAAGAGGAAGGCGTCGAGTTCCACCTGCTGGTCAATCCCATTCGCATTCTGGGCAATGATGACGGTTGGGTCACAGGTATGGAAATGATCCGAATGCAGCTGGGCGAACCCGACTCATCAGGACGCCGCCGTCCGGTTCCCATTAAAGATTCGGAATTTCAATTTAATGTGGACGTGGTCATTGTCGCTATCGGCAACAGTCCCAATCCACTGATCCCCCGCGAAACGCCCGGATTGAAAGTCAACAACTGGGGTGGAATAATCGTCGATGAGACAACCGGTGCCACGTCCATTCCCGGTGTTTATGCCGGCGGTGATATCGTGCTGGGTGCTGCGACAGTGATCCTGGCAATGGGCGAAGGCCGAAGAGCGGCACAGGCGATGCATGAGTATATGAGTAAAAATTAATTCACCTCTTCTCTTAATCCGTCTTTTGGTTTGGGCCGGCTCCGGCTATCCCGCTTCTACGGCTCCGTATATTATGCAAACAACGGAATTCCCCTTGCCGTCGGCAGAAAAAGTAAAGGCAAGGATTTTACTTCAAGTTGGGGCCAGGGTCTGCCGCACGTCAAAGAACACTGGATTTACCTAAAACTGCCTTTTCCATTACAAAGCGGAAAAAGTTATAGCCTGGAATTAAACTATCCGTTAGCCCAAAATGCGACAAAATGGGATTTTATCTATGACGAAAAGTATACTCGCTCGGAAACCATCCATGTCAACCAAACCGGCACCATTATCATTTAGATGCCAGTATTTATCTGATGGCTGTTTATGAGATGCGGCCGGAAAATTTTTCGGATGACGAACTGAATATTCCGGAGAGCGGCAATGGTTTGCCGGACGTCCTGGATGAAGCACGGTGGTGTGTTGATTTTTATAAATCCATGCAGGAGGCCGATGGCGGTATTCACGGCGGCATTGAAACCCACCGGCATCCCGGAACAGGTATCAGTTGTGTAACCGATGCCGACCAGTGGTATGCTTACGCACCCGATCCCATCGCTTCGTTTCATTACGCGGCAGCAGCTTGCCATTTTGCACAATGCCTGACGATCGCTGAAAGCAGCGAAAACACAACGGAATATATACAATCTGCCGAATCTGCATATCAATGGGCGTTGGAGAACACAAAAGAAGAAGATTGGAACAGTCAAAATATTCGAGACATGCGCCATTATGGGTCGGCATGGCTGTTCCGTCAGACCGGAAAAAAGGAATATCACGATCAGTTTAAAGAGGACAATATGGTGACCAGCGCCAACACCGAACTGGAGGTTTGGGAATCTCACGACCAGCAGTGGGGAATTTACACTTATTGTATGGCAAAGGTGGATAACATAGACGAAGATTTGAGAGCCACTCTGATTAAGGCAGTGGAACGGTGGGCATATACGGATCATATCGACAACGCCGACCGCCGCGGATATCGATTCGGTAACGACTGGTGGCTGCCCATTTCATGGGGACATGCAATCCGCTGCCGTACTTTTCCTGTCACCATGGCATACTATCTGACCGGAGATGAAAAATATTTGGCTTATCATTACACCACCTGCGATTATGTATTGGGCGCGAATCCACTCAATATGTGCTGGGTGTCGGGAATTGGGGAAAAGTACCCGAAAGAAATCATGCACCTGGACTCCTGGTATTACAATACCGAAAAGGGCATGGTCCCGGGTTTGATACCGTTCGGGCCCACATCATACACGGATGATTCGCCTGACGGTCCATGGGAAATCAGCTGGGGAATGAGTACCGCATATCCACCGGCCGAGGAATGGCCGTCTCACGAACTGTATTTTGAAAACCGTTATTGTCCCCCCATGAACGAGTTTACCGTCCATTCGACTATTGCACCGGCGGCTGCGGCGTTTGGATTTTTGTGTAATACGGGCGGAAAGTACACACGAACGGGCTCTTGCCAACCGACGCCGGCAATCGGCTTCAGACTTTTACAAAATTATCCCAATCCATTCAATCCGGTCACCACGATAGGATTTGAGACGTTTTTTTCCGGCCGTGTATTTCTACGCATTTTTAATCTAAGGGGACAACATATTAAAACACTTTTAAACGATAACTGTACGGCCGGCTATTATACATACCAATGGGACGGCCGTGATAAAAACGGACAAAAATCAGCATCAGGTATATACTTGGTTCATCTCAAAATAGGGGATGAACAAAGGACGGTGAAAATAGCACTGGTTCGCTGAACAATTGTTCAGGAAGATGAAATACTTTCATTCGTTATTCTGAGACTCGTGTCATAACCACCCGAAGAACCGACTCATACCCGCCACCTGATTTTGGATGCTCCATGTTTAATTCGATGGTATTTTTTTCCTTTTTAATAAAACTCTGGACCAGAACACCGTCGTACCAATTCATATTTAATGCACTATCATCTATGAACTGGCAGGATGCTTCGTTAAAATTACCACTATCTTCAAACCACCAATAATGATAAGCATTATACCGTTTATCCCAGGCAAAAATGCCATGCGCACGGGCGTTTCCATCGGAAAAAGAGGCCTCATACTCAAAACATACATATTTATCAAACATCCTTTTTATCGTGCCTTTACCTGAACCGGTTGCAGCTTCACTCAAAATTGATTTGGGAAAGAAATAATCCAGATTCCAATTGCCCAACAAAAACTCGAATTTTTGCATCATTTTCAGACTCCTAAAAATTATAACTATTTGGTAGATCTGCCGCCGATTAAAATCGACCTGTCAAAATATTATAATCATCCGAGGAAATAGGTGCAAGAATAAAATTATATATAAAAAAAAAGCCCCAAAGACAGGGCAATCTTTGGGGTGAATCATATGGGAGGTTTTAAAAGTGCCAATATGTTGGCGTAACGTTCGTGCGATTTAACGCGATCGAACATTCTGGCGGTAACCTAACTTTGTTACCTTTTTTTGTATCAAACTGGCTTTTACATAACAAAAACCGTGCCATTAAAAAAAGACAAAAAACAAACTAGCAAGTATTTGTATTTTATAGACTTGAAAAATAGATCCAACAACTCAAAAGCACTCCATTGAGTCGCTTTTTTAAGTCACATGACATAAAATGCAGACAAAAAGGATCAAATACACATACCCGTTAAACAACTAGAATAATCCGCTGACATGGCCGTCTCTATCGATATCGATACTTTCAGCCGCAGGCATCCCGGGCAGCCCCGGCATTCTCATAATATCACCTGTAATCGGAATCAGAAATCCGGCACCCGAAGCAATTTCGATCTCACGCACCGTCACAATAAAATCCTTGGGTCGCCCCAGCAATTTTGGATTGTCCGAAAGAGATTTTTGAGTCTTTGCAATACAAACAGGCAAATGATCTAAATTCAGCTTGTTGACCTTTAGCAAATCGGATTTTGCTTTTGCCAGGTAATCGATAGCACGGGCGCCGTATATTTTTTTTGCGACAGTTTCAATTTTTTTCTCCACCGGCCAAGACCAATCGTACAACGGTTTGTATTTTGAATAATCGAGTTTCATACTTTCCAGGATCTTTGCTGCCAATTCCAGGGCGCCATCCCCACCGTGCGCCCATACCGTCGCGGTAGCGCATTGAACATTTAATTTTTCACATTGTTTTTTAATTTGGTTTATTTCATCGTCTGTGTCCGTTGTAAAACGGTTGATAGCCACAATCGGTGTGGTATTAAAACAGCGGATATTTTCGATGTGCTTATCGAGATTTCCCATACCCCTCACAACCGCTTTAAGGTTCGGTTGTCCAAGTTTATCGAGTTCGCAACCTCCATGGTATTTTAATGCTCTTACCGTTGCCACCAGGACGACAATGTGAGGTGCAAGGCCCGCGTATTCACATTTTATATCAAAAAACTTTTCCGCACCCAGATCAAATCCAAAGCCGGCTTCCGTGACAACATAATCCGACAAGGACAGTCCCATTCTTGTGGCAATAACGGAATTTGTTCCTTGGGCGATATTGGCAAAAGGTCCACCGTGAATAATAGCCGGTGTACCTTCAAGAGTTTGCACCAAATTCGGTTTGATGGCATCCTTGAGCAAAACAGTCATCGCACCATGGGCCTTTAGTTCCCGGGCGTACACGGGTCGTCCGTCATAGGTAAATCCGACAAAAATATTGCCGATTCGCTTTTTTAAATCCATCAAATCATCAGCGAGGCAGAGAATAGCCATAATTTCCGAAGCTGCAGTAATATTGAATCCCGTTTCCCGCGGTACGCCGAACGTCGTTCCACCCAATCCGACAATAATTCGCCGGAGGGCACGGTCGTTCATGTCCATTACCCTTTTCCACGTCACTGTACGTGGATCAATTCCCAGAGAATAGGTTTGGTTTTGCACATTATTATCGATCAGGGCAGCCAATAAATTATTTGCCTTTTCAATAGCGGCAAAATCGCCCGTAAAATGCAGATTGATATCTTCCATCGGCAGGACCTGCGAATAGCCACCACCCGTCGCCCCGCCTTTAATGCCGAAAACCGGTCCCAAAGAGGGTTCCCGAAGTACAACTGTTGTCCGTTTATTCAAACGATTTAATCCTTGAGCCAAACCGATGGCCATCGTGGTTTTTCCCTCGCCTGCGGGTGTCGGGGAAATTGCTGAAACCAATACCAGCTTTGCCCTCGATATCCTGTCCTTGTCGATAAGTGACAGAGGAAGCTTGGCCTTGTATGCACCGTACCGTTCCAGATCTACGGACTTGACCCCTAATTTTTCAGCGATCGCTTCAATTGGGAGCATCCGTACCGACTGAGCTATTTGGATATCTGATTTCACCACACAACTCCTTTCCTGCAATACTATGCCAGTAAATTAATTCGTGTAAAAATATAATCCAAATGGTCTCTGTTTAAAACCATCCTATAATAATCTGTATTTTCCAGTTGCCGGGGTTCATAGTGTTCATAAGAATGAAAATATTTTTTGCTTTTTTTTATATTGAACCAGTAAACGAGATATATATTTCCCTTTCTAATCTCAATGGCGGTTACACCGCGTTTTCCGATTGCACAACCGGAATTAAAAATACATGGAATGAGAATGTTGGTATTATACAGACTGCTCTTCAGCCCCAGTTTTTTACCTTTTTGATATAAATCATTTAACTCAATTTTTAATTTTTTAATTTCCTCCTCAAGCATCTGTCTTTTCTTTCCATGTGCTTTCGGATATTCCCGGCAACTCTGTTCGATTCGGAATTTCAAGGTATCAATTTTTGACATGGATTCGAACAACGGGCGATGGGTGTGCCCGATGATTGAAACAATTTTACGTTGAGCAGAAAATTGATATACTTTTTTTTCGACGGAAAATTTCCGCTTGCTGTGATATGCCGTTGACACGTTTTTAATTCCAATAGGTTTGACGAGATAACGAAAGAAAAATCCCAATAGGTCATTGTACTTTTCAAATAAATTGGAAGCTTGATGGCCATGAAAGATAAAGATAATGTCCCCATCATAACTCAGTTTCACTGCTGAAAATAATAACTCACCGGACGTATCGGCCTCAAAAAATAAATCAAAATCATGATTCCCTACCAACTTTACATATTGGCCGTTTTTCTGAAACTCATTCAAAAGTGTGTATAGCGAAGTATATTGCTTTTTTATCTTTTTCAAGGAGAATTTTTGCAGTTCTTCAATGTCTCCGTTGAGAATGAGATTAAAACCCTTTTTCAAATAATAATCTTTTAATACAACCGGAACGAGATCGGAATTTTTTTTAAAATCATCCCGATCGCCGCCATTTCCTAAATGCCAATCACTCATGATCACCCATTCCTCATCTTCATCAAGGGGAATGGTGGGTGCGGAATCGTACAACTCACTTAAATTCTGCAACGCGAAGGATACTTTATTTTGATATCGTAGGGTCGGCATAACAGTCATCCGTTTGGTTATTGATAACTTAAATAAAAAATGCATAAAAAAAAAGGATAAATATTTTGGGCTGTTTACAATTATTTACAATTTTGAAATACCCGGTTTACAGTTAAATCGTATTATTGATTGTCAATAGAAAAAAAATAACAAAGGAGAATAAAAATGTTGATTAAAAAAATATTTTATGTTTTCGCTACGGTTACAGTTTTTGCCTTACTGGCGATGACAGGTTGTCATACACACTTTCAGCATGGTTCGCATTTTTCACCGGAAAAAAGGGCAGCAATCATACGAAAAATCATTTCCAAAAAACTTGATTTGAATCGTGAACAACGCCGTAAACTGGAAGAGATTCAAAATGAGGTCATGATAAAACACAAAGAAATTTTTAATCAAAAGCAGGAATGGTTTGACAAAGTACTCGAGCAGGTCACAGCTGATAAAATCGATAAACAGGAATTAACAGAGCTGTTCGAGAAAAAGCATGAGGAAATGGCTTCTATGCAGCAGTTTATAATCGAACAAACGGTGGAATTCCACAGCATTCTGACACCGGAGCAAAAACAAAAACTGGCGAATGAAATTAAAATAATGCAAGAACGTCATTTTTCGGAATAATCTCATGGCACTTCCGGGAGGTGGTCACACACTTCCCGAAAGTGTCATTTTACTTCCGGGAGGGTCGCAAGCAGCTCCCGGAAGTAAATTTACCATACGACAGAGGAGGTGCTTGTGAAATATTTTTTATTCATTTTTCTTATATTCGACCTTGCCAGGGCTCAAGTTGGAACAATTGAGGGATATGTTTTCGACAGCGAAATCCGCTCACCACTTTCAGCCGTGAATGTATTTATACCAAATACGTCTTTTGGTGCAGCGACAGATGAATCGGGCTATTTTATCATTAAAAATGTTACAACCGGTTCCTACAACGTAGTGGCGTCTATCATCGGCTATCAAAAGTTTACCAAAACGGAAATAAATGTAAACAGCGGCCGCAGTACAAGGATCCAGTTCGACCTCGCTCCAACCGTCATAAAATTGGACAATGAAATAACCGTAACCTCAGGATATTTTGACCGTGACGCCACACAACCGGTCAGCAGTAAACAATTATCGTTGCGGGAAATTCGAATGTCCCCCGGTTCTGCAGAGGATATTTTCCGGATCATCCAGACCATGCCCGGTGTTGCCACAGCTGGCTCCCGTAATGCCAGTCTCATCGTCCGGGGCGGGATGCCCGATGAAAACAAAACATTGCTGGACAATATTGAAATTTATAATCCGTTGCATTTTTCCCGCCAGGGCGAGTCCATGGGTATCATCAGCATCATCGATCCTGCACTCCTGAAAAATGTGGAATTTCTAACGGGAGGATTTCCGGCCCGGTATGGCGATAAAATGTCCTCTGTATTTGAAATGACGCTCAAGGAGGGCAGCCGGTCCGGATTCAATAAAGATATCAACTTGAACCTGAGCGGATTGAGCGCTTACCTCGATGGACCGGTTACGGAAAAATCGTCACTGGTCCTTTCAGCCCGCAGGGGATATTTTGATCTACTCACATCCATGATGAACAAGCCGGTTTTGCCGCGCTATTGGGATGCCGTTGGGAAAATGACATATTATCCTATTAAAAACCATAAAATATCTATCGTCGGATTTTATTACCAGGATGATGTAGAAAAAACCGGCGTATTTACCGATGCACAACATGAAATGTCGTGGAAATTTAAACATGTAAAAAGAAATGACCAAGGCAGTGCACTAGGATTAAACTGGCAATACCTTTTCAGTAACAAAGGTTATCTGCTGACGACCTTTTCCTGGACCCGGAACAGCTGGACGTCAACAGCCGGTAATGACCTGGATCCCGCCCTTAAAGGTGAGGATATAACCGAAGACAAATCCGAGATCAAATCAAAATTGACTTATCAGGTTACAAAAAACATGACATTGGAAAGCGGCGTGTACTTAAAATATCTCAATTCGAATTATTATACGTGGATGACTGCCGACACCACACGCACGGGGTATATTTTACCCCGTTTTACCGTCAATTATTATCCGCCCAAAACTTTTAAAAGCGGCGGTTATCTGTTATCGACCCTCAGAATGCTCAGCCGGCTTTCACTAAACACAGGTATTCGATATGACTATTACGACCTCTGCAGCGAGGGGAAATGGAGTCCAAGAATGGGGCTGAGCTATCAATTAGACCATCAAACCACCTTCAATATTGCAGCAGGTTATTTTTATCAAACACCCGCTCCTTATCAAATGGCACAACACCCGGACAATTCCGGTCTGAGGAGCAGTTATTCGCTGCATTACATCGCCGGCGTCGAACATCTGATACTTGAAGACACAAAGCTATCCGTGGAGGTGTTTTTCAAGGACATCAACAACGCATTTGTTTTTTCCGACACAACAAACCGCATCCACAACCACGGTAGCGGGTACGCCAAGGGATTGGAAATTTACCTGCAAAAAAAATTGAGTCACAGGATTTCGAGTAGCCTGGCTTATACATATTCACTGGCACGCCGGAGGGAGAACGATTCACTCCCACTGACAAGTTTTGAGTTCGATCAACCACACAATCTGACTGCATTAGCAAGCTACAAGTTAACCAGGAACTGGCAAATTGGCATCAAGTTTTTATACGCAACGGGCTTGCCATATACACCGGTTGTGGGTACCCGGAATCAGGGAGATAAATGGTATATTGTGGAAGGTGAAAAATATTCCGCACGATATCCGGATTTTCACAAACTTGACATACGTATTGACAGAAACTTTCACTTTACAAACTGGTCGTTCAAAATTTACCTGGATGTATGGAATGTATACAACAGGGACAACATACTGCTATATACATTTGATCCTCAGGAAAACGGAGTAATCAAAACAACAACAGCAACCGATTTTCCACTTTTACCTATTTTGGGAATGAGTGCGCAATTTTGACCTTCGGCTGCTATTATTGAATATCAAAACATCATCAAACATGATGGTTTTTACTTATGGCAAATGCTACAACCGTTCTGGTTATAGACGACGACGAAAAACTGAATACCCTACTGGCGGAATATCTGGTCAAGTTTGGATTGCGTGTCATTACTGTGCCCCATCCGCTTGAGGGATTGGAAATATTAAAAAAGGATCCGCCTGACATAATAATTCTGGACGTTATGCTGCCGGACATGGACGGCTTTCAGGTTTGTCGTGAAATTCGGACAATGTCGGATGTACCGATCATCATGCTCACGGCAAGAGGCGAGGTAACGGACAGAATCGTCGGCCTGGAATTGGGTGCGGATGATTATCTGCCAAAACCATTCGAACCACGCGAGCTCGTTGCCCGCATTCAATCCATCATGCGCCGAACTGCGGCCCATCCGGCAATTTCCCGGATCAAGTCCGGCCCACTCTTATTGGATACGAACAAACAAACCATCCATCTGAACGGCCGGGCTTTGGATATGACCACCATGGAATTTGAAATTCTCTCGTTATTTGTACAAAATCCCGGCAAACTGCTCACACGCGACCGTATTATGAACAAAACCCATGATATGGATTGGGAGGTCTTTAACCGCACAGTGGATGTATTGATCAGCCGAATCCGGCAAAAACTGAATGATGATCCTAAAAACCCACGATTCATCAAGACGGTATGGGGAAGCGGCTACAAATATATCGGAGATGAGGATGACCGGACCGGTTAAATTTTTCGGTTGGATCGGACGATCGATTTTACTCAAGCTGGGACTGATCCTGCTCTTGTCGGGTCTGCTGGTCAACCTGATTGTCACAGCCTTTGTCTTTTATCAAATGCCGCGGCACATGCGAACCGTTATGCACAAAAACATCGATGCCTATTTGGATTACCTGATAGCGGACATCGGCGTTCCGCCTGACACGTTACGGGCGGCAAATTTAAGCAGGGAACTCTCCATCGGCATAAGAATTGAAACGCCCCGCTTTTCATGGACATCAGCCACTGAAGAAATATTTCAATCAAAAAAACCACATATATTACAACCGCACCGACCGCGAATATTTTCACGAATGCCGCTGGTCCGATCACCGAACGATTCCACGCATTTTGCTTTTAATATCCGGTTTGTCCACCGGGAAGACGCCGGTTCTGCACGTCACTTGGTTCTTTTGATGGTTTTGACATGTGTTTTTATCCTCCATTTCTGGTTGATCAAAAAAATTCTACGGCCTGTAAAACAACTCTCCGCCGGTGTCTCCCGTATCAGTACCGGCAATCTGGAACAAAAAATTCCCAAACTCAGCAATGATGAACTGGGCAGGCTAACGGATGGATTTAATCTCATGATGATCAACATCAGGCAACGAATTCTAGCTCGGGACCAGCTGCTGCTCGATGTCAGCCATGAACTGCGTTCCCCATTAACGAGAATCAAAATTGCACTGGAATTTATGCCGGAAAGCGACAAAAAAGCGGATATTCAGAATGATGTCCGTGAGATTGAAAAAATGATAACTGAAATCCTGGAAACGGAGCGTCTGAGCCACGGCCACGGCGGTCTGGTTCTGGAACCAACCGACATATCAAAGCTGATTAAATCCGTTGTTGCCGAATACAAAGACCGGAAACCGGCAATAAAAATTCAAAAACCACTGCAACCGGCTGTTATAAAACTGGATTCGGAACGCATTCGTATGGCTATCAGAAACGTACTCGACAATGCCGTCAAATATTCGGAACCCGGTGATGAGAATATTACTTTAAGCCTTGAAAAATCCGGGAAAGGAATTCACATCTTTATCGTCGATTCCGGACCGGGTATACCTGCAGAACAAATGCCTTACATATTCGAACCCTTTTATCGCGTCGACGGTTCTCGCTCGCGAAAAAAAGGCGGCTATGGGCTGGGACTCAGTTTGAGCAGAAAAATCATGCGTGCACATGGTGGAGATATGGAGATAAAAAACAATCCCGGGCGGGGAGTGACGGTAATCCTATTTTTTGAAGGAAACGGCAATGAAGAATCCACAACGGGCGCGGGCCTATAAAAAGGTTGAATTTTCAAACAAACACCGGGAGTAAGAATATTTAAAAAATTACGGCTTTTTTCCTAGTCCCCATAAAATTGCCTTAAAATTCTGCAGCATAAAAACATTATCCATGGCGACGGCTGCTTTTTATCGGCAAAATCCCATTCACTGAAAAACAAAAATCTTGATGTCGGTTTAAAACATCCCAGTATATCCTGGGATCCTTCTATCCACCGGATCAGCTCACATACAAGAGGATCGCCTTTTAAAAATTCAAACCGGGTGAGGACATCGGCCAAATGAAATGCGTTATACCAAAAAAAGGGATATTTCATGGTCCGGAATTTTTTCGATCTACCGAAATAATACTGAGATAGGGTACATTATGACGCGTGACACTGTCAGGAAACCACCAAGAGGCCCGTGAAGACAACTCTTGAATTTTGGGATGCCTGATCATATCAGAATAGCATTTTTGTACATCCGGATGGATCATCTCATAATCAAGTAAATCCAGCATGGTCCGGTATCTTGTCCAGGGTGCGGCTGAAAGCAGCCACGGCAGCGGATCCCCTTTGAGGCGGGTTTGCCAGCTTTTCATTTATTTCCCTCTATATACCAGTCTCGTTGACCTTTTACAAAAACCTCTGGATCCTTTTTCTGCAAACGTCGCAGATTTTTAAGATGCGCCACACCGTGAAAAGGCCGGTGAAAATCCAGTTTTTCACAACTTTCGAATTCCGAACACTCCCAGCACCCGGTCAATTCCTCCTTTTGGCAGCATTTACGTATTTTACAAAACGGCGGACCGCCGCCATCCCGGCAAATCCTACGGCATCTGAGTTTGACCATACTGCCGAGTACTTTATAGCATGTCTCATAATTTTCAAACTCTTTAAAAAAAGAAAAAGCAGCCAAACCGGCGGCTGTTTTGTCAAAATGAATCCGGCGCAGTTCTTTGCGTAAATCACGCGCCAGGTCGGCGATCGTACCGGTATAATTATAACAGTCTTTACAATACAAACCGCAATAGGCAATATTCTCCTCATCTGACATTATAGTCTCCATTTTTTTAAGTTTTTATTTTCAGGTGCTACCTTCCTCCCGGTTCATTATTTTTTCCCAGAACGGCCGGGAAAGCCGGGTAACCTGCTTGTCCCACTCCCGGAATGCGGCCTTGAGTTCTTTTCCTTTCCAATCAGTCGGCAGATAATCCTCCGGCAAAAGCGGATCTTTGAATAGAATCGGCACAATTCGTGCGCCAACTGTATATTTTTTTTTAAATGCCTGCCGGGGCGACATTTTGGTTAATTTCTTCATATTTTTTTTTAAAAGAAGCAAACCCGCTGCGAAACTCCGATTGACTGCGGATAATTTCCAAAGGCGGTTGATTTCAGCATGCTCCAATCCATGGAAAAATTGCATCGTCAACAGCCGGCACTTTCCCTGTTGGAACAGCGATGCCAGCCGCTGGTCCATGAATTCCAATGGATTTTTCGGTCGAATCCAAAAACGCGGCTGTAAAGAAGCGAACCGAAAGGCAATCAGCTTTTTTTGTATCCTATAACGATGAGAAGATTTTGCATTCGGCACAGAAAAAACAACTCCCCACCATTGCCCGTCCCAATCTCGCCAATCGGTTGTTGCAAAGGAGCGGGCGACATTTTCACTGATCGTCTGCCCTTTCTCACTAACGGAATAATAGGATTTCCTCCCGGACTTTTTACGGTTTAATACACCTTTTACCATCATACGTGCCAGTGTGCTCCGCAACGAGTTCTCTGTCACATTGAAAGGCCGGGTTAAATAATAAAGATCGTTATAAGAAAAAAATTCCTTTTTCAACGAAGAAAATAATCCAAATAGTAAATCATAATCAGTCATATATCTTGCAAATTTTTATAAAAATTTAATAAAAACGCAAGATATTGTCAAGTAAAATCTATATATCTTTAAAAAACGGAAACTTCATATGGAATCGATGAAATAAAAAGCATACAATAATGAACAAACAGGGTGTCTTGAATGAGGAAAAATTTTATATTGCAAATTCCAAGTATAATTTTTATACTTGTAAAATTCTGTTATTTACCACCGCTAGGAGCCTGTCGGACTCGACGGTTTTCATTTTTATAAATAATTGATTTTTATGCATTTAAAATTTTAACCTCAAAATCAATGGTGTAGAAAAAACAAATACTTACGATGCAAGTCCGACAGGCTCCTAGAGTGAATGATTAAAAAATTAAAATGAAGGCAGGTTGTCTTTCACGCCTCCTTTTTAAAACAGAAAAACGGCGCCATATAAAAACGAGGAGGAAAATTGGGCTGTTATATCGGACTGGACATCGGCGGAACCAAACTTCTCGTCGCGGCGGCCAATCCATTCGGCGATATTATCAAAACCGTACGCCAAGCTACGCCGACCGGTCTTGACGCAGGTTTGTCAACTCTCCATGAGATGATTAGAGAGGTATGTGATGGACAGGAGATCCTCGGCATGGGTGCAGCCATCGGCGGACCGTTGGATTACCGAAGCGGCATCGTTTCCCCTCTACATCAACCGGAGTGGCGAAACGTACCGCTTAAGGAGATCATGCAGAGTACCTGGAACTGTCCTTTTTTCGTGGATGTAGATACAAATGCAGCCGCACTGGGGGAATATGTCCGCGGTGGTGTAACGTGTTCGAAACTGCTTTACATGACCATCAGCACCGGCATCGGCGGCGGTTTTGTTATCGACGGCCAAATCTACCGTGGTAAAAACGGCGCTCATCCTGAAATCGGTCACCAATCCGTTTTTTACCGATGCAAAAATCCGGATGCCGTAATGTGTGAATGCGGCATACCCGATTGTCTCGAGGCATTGATTTCCGGAAACGGTATACGAAGGATATACGGCAAACCGGCCGAACGGCTCAATGCGGAAGAATGGGCGGAAATCGCATATAATCTGGGACAGGGATTACGAAACCTGGCCGCACTTTACACTCCCGACACCATCGTATTGGGCGGCGGTGTTGCCCTGGGCGCCGGGGATAAATTACTGCCGGAAGCGGTCCGTGTGATGAAAGAAAACCTCATACTGACACCCGCTCCGGATGTCCGTCTGAGTACCCTGGGATATGAAACGGCGCTGTGGGGTGCACTTGTGATTGCGGAAAAGGGTATTTAACAATGTCTAAAACCAAACAGAATAGTATTATTCTCAACAAACATCTCTTTACTCGAACCGATCACCGTTTTGATAAACTTTTTATCACGACTCTTCCGCCGCAACAGCAGGAAAACCGGATTAGCATCAACGTCCGATCGACGGACAAAGCCGCGGTATTGGACAGCGCTGCTGATAAATATCCCCATCAACCGACGATCGGCGAATTGCGCACCGGCAAAGGCGAGTTTTGGCTGCTTTCCGGCGGTACTTTAATATTTAACCAGGAGGAGTGCATCGCCGCCGGTTTGCGCGACGGCAACGCAGCGGATCCCTTTTTATGGACCAACATCGGCGCCGGCCGCTGCGACAGGAAATTACTCGACCATTGCCGGGAGGAAATGGCATCGGAATTTATCCTGTGCGCCAAAAACAGCAACAACCGTTGGCAACAGGTCGATTTCGGCCCGCACACTGTACCCATCAATTCGCTCAGAGTGGCTGCCGTTGACAAAAAGATGGCAGCGATACAAAAAATGATGGATCCGTCTCTCCACTTCCTGCCCACACCGACTTATCTTGAGACACCCCCGGAAGGAATACAGGAAAAGCATGTTCACGTATGCTGGCACGATTCTGTCAGGATCATCCACGAGGAGCTGCTGCAAGGATTTTGTCTGATCGACCGAAAAAATAAGACCACCGAATTTCGATTGACGGTACAACTGGATTTGTCGCCGTTTACAGAAACCGTTTTGTTTTTCGGTGAAGGCACCGGCTATGCGGAATGGCTGTCGCTTGAAGCGTTAAATCGGCTGGTCAAAGCGGAAAAAGTCGCACAACGGGCGTTTTTATCTCCGGTATTGCGGGCGTTGGTTATGGAATACTAATAACGGTTGGCAGAAGGCATAAATCGTATTGAATTTTACTGTCCCTCCGGGATTGAAAGATACGATGAACAGATTGTCATTTTATTGCGACGTGTGACATAATTCTATTTCTTTTGATGCAGTAATAACATTTTTAAAAAAAATATAATTTCTGTAAGTGCAATAAAATCAATGACAAATTAAATTTCATCCCATATTTTTGGCATTGATTTTGCCCATTTATTGTAATATTGTCGTATTTTCACCTCAGCCGCCAAAAAACCAACCGGATTGTGAAAATTTCCAAATTCATTCAGTGCTATCCCGTTTGGTCTCTGGGGTTTTTGATTGCTTATTGCACGGCATAGAGCAAAATTCCGTTTTAACTGTACGAAACGGCCGCTTCAATTTTGGAGAAAAGGACAGAAAAAGAGTACAGTTGTCCGATATGCCGTACGATGTGAGAGCATAACAATTATTTTATAACGATCAGCGGGTCATTCGCTTCGGAATATATTCAGGGGATGTTAGATGGTTACAGCCAAAATACTGATTGTTGAAGATGAGTTCATCATTGCGTTATGCACTCAAAAAAAGCTTGAAATACAGGGATATCAGGTCGTCGGCATTGCGGCCACTGCCGAGCAGGCAATGAAAAAAATACGTGCGGAAAAACCCAATATTATCCTCATGGATATCAAGCTTGCAGGTGAAATGAACGGGATACAAACAGCGGAAAAAATCAACGCCAAGTTTAAAAATATTATTTTAATCTTTACATCTGCTTATTCTGATGCCAACATAATCAAACGGGCGCAATCAACCCAACCGTTTGCGTTTTTACTTAAAACATCGACCTATGATGAATTGTTCGACACAATCGAAAAAGCGATGGAACATCTCAACTCCCCGAATTTTTCATTAACGAACGGTCAATAATCCTTTTCTTAATTTAAACGGTACAAGCAGGTAGTCGGGATGCCAATGCATAATATCCGGCCACGACCCGATCGCCGCCAAAAGCTCTTTAGGTAGTCCTTTCTGATCGATAGACAGATAAGGCAGGACCTCGTATATACCCGGCTGCAGGCTAGCATCACGGGAAAACATATACATTTTCCATTCCGTCACACCCGACAGCACCTCTGTCGACGACCAAATGGTGGTCAGGACAAGTATAGGATCCAAGCTATCCTTATGAACAGGATTAAAAACGGCGCATGCCAACCGGCCGGTACTGCGGTCAATAAAAGTTGAAACGGAAATACCATTGACCAGCACGGAGAACTTGACTGATAGTACTAAATAACCGGTGCTGTCATGTGGAAACACATCAGGTGTTATAGCGGTCTGCACATCGACCAACTTGTTCAGACGGACCGTCTTGAGAATCCGGCCGTCGCTGCTGATATCCTGCTGTCCGAACACAAAGTACCCGTTCGCAATCGCCACTGCCGATGTGGCGTACGCATAGTTGGTGACATAATAATATATCTGCGTACGATCTGAAATCCCACCTCCCGGCTGTTTCTGCGGAATGGGCAAAGTGAGGGAAAAATTACCCGATGAATCGGAATAGGTGGAAAGGTTCAATCC